>CAJXKX010000227.1 GCA_913055965.1 uncultured Roseovarius sp. | reverse complement strand
CTCCGTGGCCGGTGAAGCGAATGTGCCCTTCTTCACGATTTCCGGTTCCGACTTCGTGGAAATGTTCGTCGGTGTCGGCGCTTCCCGCGTGCGCGACATGTTCGAGCAGGCCAAGAAGAACGCGCCCTGCATCATCTTCATCGACGAAATCGACGCGGTCGGCCGTCACCGTGGCGCCGGTCTCGGCGGCGGCAATGACGAGCGCGAGCAGACGCTGAACCAGCTTCTGGTCGAGATGGACGGGTTCGAGGCCAACGAAGGCGTGATCATCATCGCCGCGACCAACCGCAAGGACGTGCTCGACCCCGCGCTGCTGCGCCCGGGCCGGTTCGACCGGCAGGTCACCGTGCCCAACCCCGACATCAAGGGCCGCGAGAAGATCCTCGGCGTGCATGCCCGCAAGACCCCGCTGGGCCCCGACGTGGATCTGCGCCTCATTGCACGCGGCACGCCCGGTTTCTCGGGCGCGGATCTCGCCAACCTCGTCAACGAGGCGGCGCTGATGGCCGCGCGGGTGGGCCGCCGCTTCGTCACCATGGTCGATTTCGAGAACGCCAAGGACAAGGTGATGATGGGGGCCGAGCGCCGCTCGATGGTGCTGACCGACGACCAGAAGGAAAAGACCGCCTATCACGAGGCCGGGCACGCGGTGGTGGGGCTCGCGCTGCCGAAATGCGACCCGGTCTACAAGGCCACGATCATCCCGCGCGGCGGCGCGCTGGGCATGGTGGTCAGCCTGCCCGAGATCGACCGGCTGAACTGGCACAAGGCCGAATGCGAGCAGAAGCTGACCATGACCATGGCGGGCAAGGCGGCCGAAATCCTCAAATACGGCGAGGAGAACGTCTCGAACGGCCCGGCGGGCGACATCCAGCAGGCCAGCGGGCTGGCGCGCGCGATGGTGATGCGCTGGGGCATGTCCGACAAGGTGGGCAATGTCGATTACGAGCAGGCGCACGAAGGCTACATGGGCAACGGCGCCGGTGGTTTCTCGATCTCGGCCCATACCAAGGAACTGATCGAGGACGAGGTCAAGCGCATGATCGACGAGGCCTATCACAACGCCAAGACGATCCTCGAGGAGCGCCGCGAGGAATGGGAACGTCTGGCCGAGGGGCTGCTGGAATACGAGACCCTCACCGGCGACGAGATCGCCCGCGTGATGGCGGGCGAGCCGCCCGAGGCCGATGACGACGAGGGCAGCGCCCCGGCGGCCGGCAAACCCTCGCTGATCGCGATCCCCAAGACCAAGCCCAAATCCGCGCGCGGCGACGGCGGCGATGGCGGGCTGGAGCCCGAGCCCTCGACGTGAGCCACACCGCCCCCCCGCAACAGGACTGGAATCCCGGAGCCTATGCACGGTTCCGGGATCAGCGTTTGCGCCCCGCTCTCGACCTGCTCAACGCGGTCGGGCAGATGGCGGCGGGCGACGTGATCGATCTGGGCTGCGGCAACGGGGCGATGGCCGAGGCGCTGCGCGCCCGCGCCGCCGGGCGCAGCCTCGTGGGCGTCGATGCAAGCCCCGCCATGCTGGAAAAGGCCCGTGCGGGCGGGCGCTACGATGCGATCCAGCAGGCCGATATCGCCGACTGGCACCCGCGCCGCGCGCCGGGGCTGATCTACTCCAATGCCGTGCTGCACTGGGTCGGGCACCACGAGGTGCTGATGCCGCGGCTGGCGCGGATGATGGGCAAGGGCGGCACGCTCGCCGTGCAGATGCCGCACCAGAACAAGGCCCCCTCGCACCGCGTCTGGCTGAGCCTCGCCGAGGAATTCCGCCCCGACCGCGCCGAGAAGATGGGCACGCCCGGCGTGATGTCGCCGGTCCGCTACGAGGAATTGCTCAGCCCGCTGGGCCAGTTCCGCCTGTGGGAGACCGATTACTACCAGCGCCTCACCGCCGAGCCGGGCAGCCACCCCGTCCGCCGCTACACCGAAAGCACCTATGCCCGCCCCGTGCTGGCGATGCTCGACGCGGGCGAGAAGGCCGAGATCATCCGCCGCTACGAGGAGGTGATGCACACCGCCTACCCGGTGCGCGCCGATGGCACGGTGCTGTTCCCGTTCCGGCGGCTGTTCTTTACCCTCACCGTGTGAGCGGGATCGAGAGCGGCCCTGCGGGGCGGGTATTTGACCCCAAGAAGAAACCGGGAGCCGCGCCATGCCAGCCTTGAAACCCACCGGGTTCACCGCGCGGGTGGTGTGGCTTGGCCGGGTCTCGGACCGTGCCGCACGGCTCGAGGCCGCGCCGCTCGACGCGGCGGAACTGACCTTTGCCGGCATCGCGGGCGAGGCGCATGGCGGGCGGACGCGGCCCGCCTGCAGCCGCGTGAGGGCGCAGCACCCCAAGGGCACCGAGATCGCCAATGTGCGGCAGCTTTCGGTGCTGTCCTCCGAAGAACTGGCCGGGATGGCGGCGGCGATGGGGGTGGCGCGGCTCGATCCGGCCTGGCTGGGCGCGTCGCTGGTGATCGCGGGCCTCCCCGATTTCACCCATGTGCCGCCCTCGTCGCGGCTGCAGGCCCCCTCGGGCGCGACCCTGGTGATCGACATGGAAAACCGCCCCTGCCACCTGCCCGCCCGCGTGATCGACAGGCATCTGCCGGGCAGCGGCACCGCGTTCAGGCGCGCCGCGCGGGGGCGGCGCGGCGTCACCGCCTGGGTCGAGCGGGAGGGCCGGATCGCCCTCGGCGACACGCTGCGCCTGCACATCCCGGATCAGCGGCCCTGGTCGGAACACGGTCGTATGCATCGCTGACGCATGGCTGCGTCAGCCCGCCGCAAGTGAGGCGGGATATGTCGGATTCGCCTCTCTCGCCGGATGGCAAAGCCGCTATAGGCGGGGAGACACAACCCCACCCCCGCCCAGGGAAAGGACCGGACATGAGCTACAAATCCGACATCGAGATCGCGCGCGAAGCCCGCAAGAAACCGATCCAGGAGATCGGCGAAAAGCTGGGCATCTCCAGCGATCACCTGCTGCCCTACGGCCATGACAAGGCCAAGGTGAGCCAGGGTTTCATCGACTCGGTGCAGGGCAACAAGACCGGCAAGCTGATCCTCGTCACCGCGATCAACCCCACCCCCGCGGGCGAGGGCAAGACCACCACCACCGTGGGTCTGGGCGACGGGCTCAACCGGATCGGCAAGCGCGCCACGATCTGCATCCGCGAGGCGAGCCTCGGGCCGAATTTCGGGATGAAGGGCGGCGCCGCGGGCGGCGGCCATGCGCAGGTCGTGCCGATGGAGGACATGAACCTCCACTTCACCGGCGATTTCCACGCGATCACCAGCGCCCACAGCCTGCTGAGCGCCATGATCGACAACCACATATACTGGGGCAACGAGGCCGGGATCGACACCCGCCGCGTCGTCTGGCGGCGCGTGGTGGACATGAACGACCGCTCGCTGCGGCAGATCACCTCGTCGCTGGGCGGGGTCTCGAACGGATTTGCCCGTGAGGACGGGTTCGACATCACCGTGGCTTCCGAGGTCATGGCGATCCTCTGCCTCGCCCGCGACCTCAAGGATCTCGAAGACCGCCTCGGCGCGATGATCGTGGCCTATCGCCGCGACAAGACCCCGGTCTACTGCCGCGACATCAAGGCCGAGGGCGCGATGACCGTGCTGCTCAAGGACGCGATGCAGCCCAACCTCGTGCAGACGCTGGAAAACAACCCCGCCTTCGTGCATGGTGGCCCCTTCGCCAACATCGCGCATGGCTGCAACTCGGTCATCGCCACCACGACCGCGCTCCGGCTGAGCGAATACGTGGTGACGGAAGCGGGCTTCGGCGCCGACCTCGGTGCCGAGAAGTTCATGAACATCAAGTGCCGCAAGGCCGGTCTTGCGCCCGATTGCGTGGTGATCGTGGCCACCGTGCGCGCGATGAAGATGAACGGCGGCGTCGCCAAGGCCGATCTGGGCCCCGAGAATGTCGAGGCCGTCAAGAAGGGCTGCCCCAACCTCGGGCGGCATATCGAGAACGTCAAATCCTTCGGCGTGCCGGTGGTCGTGGCGATCAACCATTTCGTGACCGACACCGATGCCGAGATCGAGGCCGTCAAGGACTACGTGGCGAGCCACGGGGCCGAGGCGGTGCTGTCGCGCCACTGGGAACTGGGCTCCGAAGGGTCCGAGCCGCTTGCGCGCAAGGTGGTCGAGGTGGCCGAGGCCGGCAATGCCAATTTCGGCCCGCTCTACCCCGACGAGATGTCCCTCTTCGAAAAGATCGAGACCATCGCCAAGCGCATCTACCGCGCCGACGAGGTGCTGGCCGACGCCAAGATCCGCAACCAGCTCAAGGAATGGGAAGCGCAGGGCTATGGCAACCTGCCCGTCTGCATGGCCAAGACGCAGTACAGCTTTACCACCGATCCGAACCGGCGCGGCGCTCCGACGGGGCACAGCGTGCCGGTCCGCGAGGTGCGGCTTTCGGCCGGGGCGGGCTTCGTCGTGGTGGTCTGCGGCGAGATCATGACGATGCCGGGCCTGCCCTCCAGGCCCGCGGCAGAGAACATCCGCCTCAATGACGCGGGCCAGATCGAAGGCCTGTTCTGAGGACAAGGGGCCGGGGGGCGACCCCCGGCCCGCCGCATGAAAGGACCACCATGCGCGCACAGGTCATCGACGGCAAGTCCATCGCCGCCCGGATGCGGGCCGAGACCCGCACGCAGGCGCAGGCGCTGGCCGAGGCGGGGTGGATGCCGCGGCTCGTGTCGGTCAGCGTGGGCGACACCGCCGCCGCCGAAATCTACGTCCGCAACCAGGGCCGCGCCGCCGAACAGGCGGG
>CAJXKX010000226.1 GCA_913055965.1 uncultured Roseovarius sp. | reverse complement strand
CGCTTCGTTGCGCGCGATGGAACCTGCTGCATCCGCAAAGCGAGCCGCGCCGGAGTTATCTCGAAAGCACTCTCGAAGACGAGCGCGGTGTTTTCGTGGCGGTGTCGGATTTCATGAAACTCGTGCCCGACCAGATCGCGCCGTGGGTGCCCGGCGGGCTGGTCACGCTTGCAAGGACCGACAGCGCCCCGCTCGACCGGCTGGCACGATCGATGCTCTACTGGTCCACGAACCTGACTGCCGAGGCGATCGGCCTTCGCGCATGCCAGGCCAGGGGCGGAAAGCCGGGAGACATCGCCGACTCGGCCCGGGCGATGACCGAATGGCTGCGCGCCACGCACGGCCTGAGCGGGTCGCACTTCACCAATCACTCCGGCCTGACCGACGAAACCCGTATCAGCGCCCGGGAAATGGTGCAGGTGCTCCACAATGCCGCCGACGGGCCGTTCTCTGCGCTGCTAAAGGACTTCCGCGTGCTCGACGCGCGGGGGAACATCGCCGACACCGGCGGTGCCGAGGTGGTGGCCAAGACCGGTACGCTGCATTTCACCCGCGGGCTCGCGGGCTATATCCGCGGCGCGCGCGGGCAGAAACTGGCCTTCGCGATCTTCGCCGCCGACCTCGAAGCGCGGACGCGCCACGCGGGGCTGGACCGGCCGCCGGGCGCGCGGCGCTGGCGCGGCGTCGCCAAGCGTCAGGAACAGGCGCTGCTGCGCAGCTGGATCGAGCGATACGCGCGCGCCTGACCAGTCCGGTTTCGGATCACTTCAGCCCGTGCGCCGAGGGGTGGGCGAAGCGCGCCCGCGCCCCGCGCTCGATCGCCGCGGCGTGCAGCCGGTCGATGTTCAGCTCGTAGCGGATTTCCTCGAGCAGGCGCAGTTCGCGGTTGTTGAGCGTGCCGTCGGCGGCGGCAACGTCGCAGGCGAGGGCGTAGGCGGTTTCGTTGAGAATCTCGGGGAGATTGTCGCGGATGAGGCCGAAGAGCGCGTCGAGCCCGTCCTCGACCGCGAACAGATCGAACACCGTCTGCGACATGACGCGCAGCCGGTCGAGATCGTAGCTGCCAAAGATCGGCAGGTTGTTGATCGCGCTCTCGATCTTGACGAGTTCGGCGGTGCGCATGTCCTCGTCGGAGGCGGCGACGGCGATCATCAGGGCGACGAGGCAATCCTGCGGGCTGAGCGGGTGGGGGGTCTGGTCTGACATGGGGGGCCTTTCCGGGGGCATGTTGCGGTGCAGAATATTGACTGTGCCGCGTCCCGGCAATAGGTAGCCCGCACCCGCGCGCGCCCCTGCGCGCGGCGACAACCCGGAGTGTGAGCGATGTCCGACCTGCGAGACGCGGCGATGAATTCGAAGGCCTGGCCTTTTGAAGAGGCGCGGCGCGTGCTCAAACGGTATGAAAAGGCCCCGCCGGAGAAGGGGTATGTGCTGTTCGAGACGGGCTATGGCCCGAGCGGGCTGCCGCATATCGGCACGTTCGGCGAGGTGCTGCGCACCACGATGATCCGCCGCGCCTTCGAGGCGATCAGCGACATCCCGACGCGGCTCATTTGTTTTTCGGACGATCTGGACGGGATGCGCAAGGTGCCCGGCAACGTGCCCGACCGCGAGATGCTGCAGGAGCATCTGCAGAAGCCGCTGACGAGCGTGCCCGATCCGTTCGGAACGCATGAGAGCTTTGGCCATCACAACAACGCCATGCTGCGGCGGTTCCTCGATACGTTCGGGTTCGAGTACGAATTCATCAGCGCGACGGAATTCTACGCCTCGGGGCAGTTCGACGAGGTGCTCCTGCGCGCCGCCGAGCGCTATGACGACATCATGAAGATCATGCTGAAATCGCTGCGCGAGGAGCGTCAGCAGACCTATTCGATCTTTTTGCCGATCCACCCCGAGACGGGGCGCGTGCTCTATGTGCCGATGAAGGAGGTCAACGCCAGGGACGGCACCGTGACCTTCGACGACGAGGACGGGCGCGAATGGACGCTGCCGGTCACGGGCGGGCGCGTCAAGCTGCAATGGAAGCCCGATTTCGGCGCGCGCTGGGCGGCGCTGGGTGTCGATTTCGAGATGTATGGCAAGGACCATTCGACCAACACGCCGATCTATGACGGCATCTGCCGGGCGCTGGGGGCGCGCGCGCCCGAGCATTTCACCTATGAGCTGTTCCTCGATGAGAACGGGCAGAAGATCTCGAAATCCTCGGGCAACGGCATCTCGATCGACGAATGGCTGCGCTATGCCTCGACCGAGAGCCTCAGCTATTTCATGTATCAGAAGCCCAAGACGGCGAAGCGGCTCTATTTCGACGTGATCCCCAAGGCGGTGGACGAGTATCACCAACAATTGCGCGCCTATGCCGGGCAGGACATCACGCAGCGGCTCAACAACCCGGTGCATCACATCCATAACGGCTGCGTGCCCGAGAGCCGGATGGTGGTGCCGTTCTCGATGCTGCTGAACCTTGCTTCGGTGTCTGCCGCGCATGACAAGGAGACGCTCTGGGGCTTCATCCGCCGCTACGCGCCCGAGGCGAGCGCCGAGACGCATCCCGATCTCGATGCAGCCGCCGGTTACGCGGTGCGCTATTACGAGGATTTCGTCGCCCCCGCCAAGACCTATCGCGCGCCGACCGATCTGGAGCGCGAGGCGCTGACCGACCTGCGCGACCAACTGGCGGCCTATGACGGACCGGTCGAGGACGAGGCGCTGCAATCCATCGTCTATGCCGTGGGCCGTGATCGGTTCGACCCGCTGCGCGACTGGTTCAAGGCGCTTTACGAGGTGCTGCTGGGGGCCTCTCAGGGCCCGCGCTTCGGCGGGTTCATCGCGCTTTATGGCGTGGAGGAAACCGTGGCGCTGATCGACAAGGGGCTGGCTGGGGATCTGTCTTGATCCAGAGCATTGCGCGGGGCGGGCGGCGCGGCTAGCCTCGGGGCAAAAGCGAAAGAGGCCCGCGATGCAGACACGCTCTCTCACCCTTGTCGCCGTGCTGGGCGCCGCCGCCTGCGTGCAGGCGGTGTCGATGCCCGATGCGCCCGAGGGCGCGGCGATCTACGCGGAGAACTGCGCGCAGTGCCACGGCCCTGCGGGCAAGGGCGACGGACCATGGGCCGCCGGGATGGTGCCGCCGCCCACCGATCTGACGCAGTTGGGTGCGGGCAGCGCGTTTCCGCGCCGTCATGTCCTGTCGGTGATCGACGGCTATGACCGCACCGGACTGCCGGGGCAGGAGATGCCCGAGTTCGGCCTGCTGCTGGAGGGCGAGACGGTACCGGTGGATGTGGGCGACGGGGTGCTCACGCCCACGCCGCGCCCGCTGGCGGCGCTGATGGCCTATCTGGAGAGCATCCAGGAGGGCTAGGGCGCGGCCCGCGCCCGCCAGGCTTCACTCAGCGCGGCATCGGGTTGCTGGCCTTGTCATAGGGCCGCCAATCGGTGATCTCGGGGTAATACATCTGCCGCCAGCGCCGCACGCGCGGGTTCATGATCCGCCGCCACAGGCGCGGCACCATCGCCGCCATGGTCATCAGCGGGTAGCCGTGGGGCAGTTGCGGGGCCTCGTCCGCGCCGTAGTTCTGCAGCAGCGGAAAGCGGCGGTCGGGCTTGTAATGGTGATCGGAATGGCGCTGCAGGTTGATCAGCAGCCAGTTCGACGCGCGATGCGCCGCGTTCCAGCTGTGGCGCGGCTGGACATGCTCGTACCTGCCGCCGCCCAGGTGTTTGCGGGTCAGGCCGTAATGCTCGATGTAGTTCACGAGTTCCAGTTGCCAGACGGCGACGAAGGCCTGCCACAGGAACAGCCCCAGCCCCGCCCAGCCGCCGATCAGCACCGCGAGCAGCAGCATGAAGGCCTGCAAGGCCCAGTAGCGCCAGAACGGGTTGCGCGGGTCGGTCCAGGCGTGGCCCTTGCGCGCCAGCCTGTCGGCCTCGGCGCGGAAGGCCGAGTGCCAGCATTGCCGCAGCACGCGGGGAAAGAACCGGTGAAATCCCTCGCCCAGGCGCGCCGTCACCGGGTCGCGCGGGGTGCCCACATACCGGTGATGCACCATGAGATGCTCGGAGCGGAAATGCGAATAGAGCACCATCGCCAGCAGCACGTCGCCGAGGAAACGCTCGCCGCGATCCTTCTGGTGCATCAGTTCGTGGCTGTAATTGATCCCGACCGTGCCGGTGACGACGCCCACGCCGAAGAAAAGCACGATGGTTTCCAGCGGCGAGAGATGCGCGTTGCCAGGTCCCGTGGCATACCAGATCATCCCGTAGAGCAGCGCGAACTGCACCGGGGCCCAAACCAGCGTGATCGCGCGATACCAGGTGAGCCGCGAGTCGGGCGTCGCGGGGTCGGCGTTCTCGGTGTAGAGCCCGAGCAGCATGTCGAGCAGGGTAAAGACATACCAGGTGACGACGGGCAGAAGGACCACCGTCCAGCCGCCCGCGAGCGCGCCGAGCACGGCGACGGGCACCAGCAGGAACGACATCCAGAACGGCAGCGCGCGCCGGAACCGGGCGACCTGATCGGCGGGTATCATGGGGCAGTCCTCGCGATTGAGCGTCTCAAGGCGGTGTCAGCGGGGCGCAGTGTCGAACGCTCCCCGCGCAAGGTCAAATACCTTTCGCATCACGGTGGGCAGGTCCGAGGGGCGAAACGCCGCAGGCGGCAGGAATTCGCCGCGTCCGGGCGTGGTGTCGGGCCCCACCTCGGCCACATGCACGCGCAGCCGCAGGTGAAAATGGGTGAAGGTGTGCCGCGCCTCGGCCCCGGTGTCGCGCCACGCGGCCTCGAGTGGC
>CAJXKX010000225.1 GCA_913055965.1 uncultured Roseovarius sp. | reverse complement strand
GCCCGCGTCGAGATGCAGCGCCGCCTGCTGGCTGCCCGCGACCAGCGCCATGCGGTCATGGCTGCGGCCCGCCTCGATCATCAGCCCGGCGGCGACCGCCGCGATCGCGGCCACCATGACCAGCGCATTCAGAAGCGCGATGCCGCGTTCCCCGGTCATGGCATCGCCACCAGAACGCGCAGCGCGCCGTAGCGCTCTGACTGCACCACGATTTCCATCGCGCGCGGCAGGTCGGACTGGAGCACGTCGGGGCTTTGCCCCCAGCCGCCGATCCAGCCCTCCTCGGGGCCTGCATAGGCGCGCATCCGCAGGCCCGCGACCTCCTCCAGGATCACCGTCTCGCGCGTGCGCGCCGCCCCCGAGGCCGGGTTCAGCACCGGCCAGCTGCTGCGCAGGAGCCGCCCGCCCTGCCGGTCGAGACGCCAGATCACCCGCTCGGTCCCGGCGCTCTGCGCGCCGGGCAGCACCGCGCGCGCCTCGGTGCTGAGCGCGAAGCGCCCCTCCTCGGCGCTGAGATCGAGCAGCGGCGGCTCGGGCTCGAGCGCGTCGGGCGGCCAGAACGGCAGGTCCGCCGCCGCCTTGAGATCGGATCGCAGCAAGACCAGCGCGCGGGCGAGCGCCGCCGCCTCCGCCGCCGCGTCGCCGGTGCGGTCGCGCGCGCGCATCATGCCGCTCAGCGTCTGCAGCCCCATCACCGCGACCAGCGCGAAGATCGCCAGCGCCGCCACCAGTTCGATCAGCGTGAGGCCCCGCGTGCCCGCATCCGCCATGGCGCGGCTCATGGCGCGACCTCGCGCGGCGCGATCACCGCGATGCGCGCCCCCGGACCGGCCTCGGCCCGCGCACCGATGGTGGCCAGCACATGGCCCGCGCGCGTGGGCTCTTCGGTCACGTCGAGCCGCCACAGCACCGGGCCCTCTCGCAGGTCGCGCGGCAGTCCGGCCGCCACGCGCGCGCCGTAGAGGCGGTATTCCTCGGCGCGATTGAGCGCGACCTGCAACGCCAGCACCCGCGCCGTCTCGCCGCCCAGCGCGCGGGTGGCGTGTTCGGTGCTGCGCAGCGCCGCGACCGTCGCGAGCGCCAGCACCAGCACCGCCACCACAAGCTCCAGCAGCGTGATGCCACGGGTTGCGTCCTGTCCGCTCATCGCGTCTCGCACTGCAGCCCGGCCAGCCCCCACGCGCGGCAGGCGGTCACCGCTGCGTCGGTCACGAACACCACCTCGAAGGGCGTCACCCCGCCATCGGGCAGGAACACGATATCGGGGCGCGGCGGGCGGCCATCCGGGGGCGCGGGCAGGATCGGGCCCCCTGCCCCCTCGAACCGCGCCTCGGCGCGGATCTCCTGCACCGCGCCCGAGACCCGCCAGCCCGGCGCGCCGCCCTCTTGCGGCAGCAGCACCTGCCAGCCCTCGGGCAGCAGTCTCAGCCCCCGCGCCTCCTGCCCCAGCACCGCCGCGTCGCGCAGCGCCGCGTAGGTTTCGGCAAGGCGCGGCGCATCGCCCGCGCCGCCGCGCGCGGCGATGGACAGGCTCGCCCCCACCGACAGCGTGGCGATGACCGCCACCACCACCACCATTTCCAGCAGCGAGAATCCGCGCTCGGCCCCGGCGCTCAGCCCTGCCATGAGCCTATGTCCGCGTCGAGCCCGGTGCCCCCCGAGACCCCGTCCGCGCCCAGCGTGAAGATGTCGAATTCGCCATGCACGCCGGGCGAGAGATACTGGTAGTCGTTGCCCCAGGGGTCCTTGGGCAGGCGGTCGATATAGCCGCCCTGCGCATAGTTCTGCGGCACCGGCTCGGCGCTTGGGGCATCGACCAGCGCGGGCAGGCCCTGCTCGGTGGTGGGGTAGCGGAAATTGTCGAGCTTGTAGAGCTTGAGCGCGCCCGAAAGCGCCGCGATGTCGGCCTGCGCGCGGGCCACGCGCGCCTGGTCGGGGCGGTCGATGATGCGCGGCATGACCACCAGCGCGAGGATCGACATGATCACCACGGCAACCATCAGTTCGAGCAGCGAGAACCCGGCCTCGCCGCGCCGCGCGCGGCAGGATGCGGAATGGAAAGAGGTATTGATTTTCATAGTAAAATCCGCCCGGATAATGCTAGGGACTTGGGTGTCGATGATAACCGATGGTCGCGTGCCTGACAATCGCCCCGGGCCCGGGCGCGATCCCCAACCGCGGGTGAAGAAAGATGCAGAGCCTGCTGCTGCTGGCCGTTTTCCTGCTCGTGACCGGTGCGGCCGCGGGCTCTTTCCTGGCGCTCTGGGCCGAGCGGCTGCCGCGCGGCGAAGGCGTGGTGCGGCGCGGCTCGCACTGCCGGGCGTGCGGGGCGCGGATCGGCTGGCGCGACCTCGTGCCGGTGCTGTCGTGGCCGGTGCTGGGCGGGCGCTGCCGGGTCTGCGGCGCGGCCATTCCGCGCTGGCTGTGGTACGCCGAACTGGGCGGCGTGACGCTGGCCGCGCTCGCGATCCTCGTGGCCCCCGACCCCGCCACGATGGCACTGGGCGCGCTGTGGCTGTGGCTGCTGATGGGGCTGGCGCTGTGCGACCTGACGGCGATGCGGCTGCCCGATGCGCTCAATGCCGCGCTGCTCGCCGCCGGGCTGGGGCTCGGCCTGCTGGGGCCGGGCGCGGGCGCGGCGCTGATTGGCGCGGGCGCGGGCGCGGGCGTGTTCCTGGCGATCCGGCTGGGCTATCACGCGCTGCGCGGGCGCGAGGGGCTGGGGATGGGCGATGTCAAGCTGATGGCGGGCATCGGCGCGGGCCTCGGCTGGCAGGCGCTGCCGCTGGTGGCGCTGGTGGCGGCGCTCGGCGCGCTGGGGCTGACGCTGGCGGCGCGGCGCGGCGCGGTGGCGGGCGACGCCGCGATCCCCTTCGGCGCCTATCTCTGCGCGGCGGCGGCGCTGGTCTGGCTGCTGTCCGGCGGCGGCTGAAAGCTGCACGGGCGACGGGTCGCCCCGCCGCCCGCTACGCACCCCATGGCCCATTACTCAAAACCTCAGGGTACGATCCAGTCGCTGACCACCCGATACCCGAGGCGGGTGTCGGGGGCCAGTTCGGCGATGAACGCGCCTTTCGACGCGAAGCGCTGGCCCGGTCCCAGCGCCAGTTCGGGATGGGTACCGGGGTTCAGTTCGTTCTCGGCTTGATGCTCGATGATTTCAAGCATGTAGTCGCGGTAGAAATCGTCGATCATGTGCAAGAGCGAAAACTGCGCCATCGTCAGCGCGTAATAGGTCTGCAACTGGATACGCGGGTGGCTCACCTCGAGCCTGCGGGAATGCATCCAGCCGCGCACGCGGAACTTGCGCGGGTGATAGCCGTCGGGCTTGTCATAGGGCCAGACCAGCCGGGTGCGCGCCAGCGCCTCGGGCGACAGCATCATGGGGCTTTTGATGTTGGCAGCGGCCAAAGGAAGCACTATTGACGTCGAGATCATGGGGGCCGATGCCGGGCCGCTGGGCGACGCGCTGGCCGCGCTGGTCGCCGACCGGTTCGGCGAGGACTGCTAGGCCGCCCATGGCACACCGGCATGGCGTAACGGGACGGATGACGTGAGCAGCAAGGCGCAGCCAGAGACCGGTGCCGAGACCGGAGGCGAGACGGGTGGGCAGGTCCTGTTCACCAAGTATGACCGGCGCAGCCTGACCTATGCCAACAGTTTCGACAGCCCCGGCACCGCCGCGATCATCCGCGGCATGGAATGGCTGACCGGCAAGATCAGCATCATCCGCATGATCCGCGCCTTCGAGAAGCGCGGCGCGCCCACGGGGCAGGCGTTCTGGCGCGCGGCGCTCGACACGATGGGCATCCCGCTCCTGACCCCGGACGAGGAGATCGCCAACATTCCCGCCGAGGGCCCGGTGGTGGTGGTCGCCAACCATCCGCACGGGCTGGTGGACGGGATGATCCTCGCCGACCTGATCGGGCGGCGGCGGACCGATTACAAGATCCTGACCCGTGCGCTGCTCACGGGGATCGACGAGGTCGCGGCCTCCTACATGATCCCGGTGCCGTTCCCGCACGATCCCGAGGCGCAGCGCAAATCGGTCGAGATGCGGGCGAGCGCGATGGCGCATCTGCGCGAGGGCGGGGTGATCAGCGTGTTTCCCTCTGGTGTGGTGGCGTCTTCGGATACGCTCTTCGGCCCGGTGCTGGAGCGCGAATGGAATGTCTTCACCGCGCAGATGATCCGCCGGTCGGGCGCGCAGGTGGTGCCGATCTACTTTCCCGGCTCGAATTCCCGCTGGTACCAGATGGCCAATTGCGTGTCGCCGACGATGCGGCAGGGGCTGCTGCTGCACGAGGTGGTGCATGCGCTCAACCGGCCCCAGCGCCCGCATGTGGGCAGGCCCTTCGACCCGCGTGAGATCGCCGGCCGTTCCGCCGCGCCGCGCGAACTGAGCGACCATCTCCTGCGCGCGCTCGATGACGAAGTCCCGCTGATGAAACGCGACGGCGGGTTCGTGCGCACGGGCTATCACGAAGAGCTGGACGAGATGCGGGCGCTGCGCGACCAGTCACGCAAGGTGGTTGCCGGACTGCAGACCCAGTATATCGACGAGACCGGCGTGAAATCGCTGAAGATCAAGTACAACAACGTGCTCGGCTATTTCATCGAGGTCACGCAGCAAAATGCCGATGCGTTGACCGGGACCGACGATGCGAAGGGCCGCTTCATCCACCGCCAGACCCTCGCCAATGCGATGCGGTTCACGACGACGGAACTGGCCGACCTGGAAAGCAGGATCGCCAATGCCGCAGACAGGGCGCTGTCGATCGAACTCGGCGTTTTCGACCGGCTCCAGGAGGAA
>CAJXKX010000224.1 GCA_913055965.1 uncultured Roseovarius sp. | reverse complement strand
CCCCCCGAGGCGGGGGCGGACCTCTTGCGGGTGGCGCAGGCCACCGATGACCAGTTCCACCAGCTTGCGGGGCGGATCAAGGGGCGGGGCAACGAGGTCTCGGGTGAACTGGTGGTGACCTCGATCGGCGGGCTGAGCCATCTGCTCGCGCCCGCGCTGGCCGATTTCCAGCAGGGATATCCCGACCTGGTGGTGCGTTACCTGACCGGAGACCGGCTGTTCCGGCTGGAATATGGCGAGGCGCATGTCGCGGTGCGCGCGGGCACCGCGCCGGATCAGCCCGACAACGTGGTGCAGCCGTTCTTTCGCCAGGATTTCGCGCTCTATGCCAGCGAGAGCTATGTCGCGCGGCACGGGGTGCCGAAGGGCTGCGGCGATTTCGGGGCGCACCGGTTCGTGGGGGCCGACGATCCCGACACGCGCGCGCCGTTCCACCGCTGGCTGAAGGAGACGGTGCCGGCCGCGAATATCGTGTTCCGCTCGGGCGACGTGCATGCGCAGCGCAACGCCATCCTCGCCGGGGCGGGCATCGGCTTTGCCTCGGTGTTGCAGGCCGCCGAGGTGCCGGGGCTGGTGCGGGTCATGGCGCCCAAGCCGGAATGGGCGGCGCCCTTGTGGCTGGTGACGCATATGGACCTGCATCGCACCACCAAGGTGCAGGCGTTCCTGAGCTATCTCAAGGAGCGGGCGCGGGGCTGGCAGCCGGGCTGAGCGCGCGCCCGGGTGGCAACGGGTCAGGGGTCGCCGGGCAATTCCTGCCGCAGGAAACGCTCGAACGCGTCGAGATGCACGGCCTCGAACTGGCCGAAGCCCTGCATCCAGATCGAGGCGTCGCGCAGCGCGTCGGGCTCGAGCTTGCACCATTTGACGCGCCCGCGCCGTTCCTGGCTGATGAGCCCGGCGCGGCTGAGGATCGTCAGGTGCTTGGAAATGGCGGCGAGGCTCATCTCGAAGGGTTCGGCCACGTCGGTCACGGCCATGTCGTCCTCGAGCAGCATGGCGAGGATCGCGCGGCGCGTGGGATCGGCGAGCGCGGCGAAGACCGTGTCGAGTGCATGGGCCCTGTCCATGCCGGTCTTAAGCCCGAGGCGGGGCCCTGCGTCAACGTCCGTCGCGGCGCGCGGGCGGCGAAACGTGCCGTTTTTCGCGGCATTTTGGCCGGAAAGGGGGTTTGATCTCGGACAAGGCAATGTCAGGCTGGGGCGGCTACGGTCCGTTGACCAACAGGAAACGCGAAAGGAAAGCATATGTTCTCCAAAATCATGGTTCCCGTCGATCTCGTTCACAAGGACACGCTGGGCAAGGCGCTCGACGTGGCCGGTGAGATGGCCAAGCTCTATGATGCGAGCATCGACGTGGTCAGCGTCGGCGGCGAACTGCCCGGTCAGCTTGGGCACAATCCGCGCGAGTTCGGCGAGAGCCTGCAGGGGTTCGCCGAGGAGTTGCGCGAGAAATACGGTGTGCCGGTGAAGGCCGACCCGCTGATGTCGCACGATCCGGCGGTGGAGACGACGGCGGAACTGATGAAGGCGATCGACAAGATCGGTGCGGACCTCGTGATCATGGCCAGCCACGAGCCCGGATTCTTCGAGCATATCTTCAGCTCGCATGGCGGCTATATCGCGCAGCACGCCAAGTGCTCGGTCTTCGTGGTGCGGTGACGCTCAACCGTCCGGTTGAACATGGCGTGGCCGCCGGTTGACCGCGTATGCGGGCCGCGCCGGGTAGCGATGCTGCGTCATCTCTGGATAAATACATCTGATATCAAGTGGTTGGCGATCTTGCTGCGGTGCGGAACGCGCGCTTGACTCCGGCCCCCGCTGACCTTAGCACATGGCGCAAGTTCCTATGAGGGGGCGCGGGTGTCCGAAGATGATGACAGCGAGCGGCTGCGGCAGCTCGAAGCCCGGATCGCCAAGCTGCGCGGCGGCGACGCGAAGCGGCCTCATCAGGAAGAGCACTACAGCCAGGCGCAACATGCCTGGCGGATGGTGATCGAGCTTGTGGCCGGTCTGATGATCGGTTTCGGCATGGGATACGGGCTGGACGTTCTGTTCGGCACATTGCCGGTATTCCTTGTCGTGTTCACGTTGCTGGGTCTTGCGGCGGGCATCAAGACGATGATGCGCAGCGCCGCGGAACTGGGCAAGGACAGGGATGCGCCCCGCGGGGGCGGCGACGAAGGGGCGAAGGATGGCGACTGAAGCGCAAGGGTCCGAAGGCGGCGGCCTGGTATTCCACCCGATGGATCAGTTCATGGTCAAGCCGCTGTTCGGCGACGGGGCCGTGGGCATGTTCACGCTCACCAACGTGACGCTGTGGATGGTGCTGGCGGTGGCGGCGACCTTTGCCCTGCTGGTGCTGGGCACCTCGAAGCGCGAGATCGTGCCTGGCCGGACGCAATCCATCGCCGAACTCGCCTATGACTTCATCCGCAAGATGGTCGAGGACGTGGCGGGCAAGGACGCGCTGCCGTTCTTTCCCTACATCATGACGCTGTTCATGTTCATCGTCTTCGCCAATTTCCTCGGGCTGCTGCCCATGGCCTTTACCACGACGAGCCATATCGCGGTGACGGCGGTGCTGGCGATGCTGGTCTTCGTGACCGTGACGGTGGTGGGCTTCGTGCGCCACGGCGCGGGCTTTCTCAGCCTGTTCTGGGTGAGTTCGGCGCCGCTGCCGCTGCGCCCGGTGCTGGCGCTGATCGAGGTGATTTCCTACTTCGTGCGCCCCGTCAGCCACTCCATCCGTCTGGCCGGCAACATGATGGCCGGGCACGCGGTGGTGAAGGTGTTCGCGGCCTTCGCGCCTATGATCGCGCTGTCGGTGGGGGTGGGCATCCTCGTCACGCCGCTGTCGATCCTGGCGATCACCGCGATCTACGCGCTCGAGGTGCTGGTGGCCTTTATCCAGGCCTACGTGTTCACCATCCTGACCTGCGTGTATCTGCGCGACGCGCTGCATCCGCATCACTGAGGCGCGTCCGCGCGCGCCCCGGAGAGAGACAACCGGCGGGTTCGCCCGCCACACGACCGACAAACCAATGCCAATTCCAGCGTAAGGAGACATCACTATGGAAGGCGATATCGTTCAAATGGGTGCTTACATCGGCGCTGGCCTGGCCTGCATGGGCATGGGCGGGGCCGCGATGGGGGTGGGCAATGTTGCCGGCAACTTCCTCGCCGGTGCGCTGCGCAACCCGTCGGCCGCAGGCGGCCAGACCGCGACGCTGTTCATCGGCATCGCGTTCGCAGAAGCGCTGGGCATCTTCTCGTTCCTGGTGGCCCTGCTGCTGATGTTCGCCGTCTGAGCCATTCGGGTCACTGATCGACACGGTCGGAGGGCGGCGCTGCGTCGCCTTCCGGCGTGACCGGAACAATCCCGAGGGAGACTGACATGGCGAGCGAAGCAAAGGCGGCCGAGAGCGCATCGGGCTTGCCGCAACTCGATTTCTCGACCTTCGGCAACCAAATCTTCTGGCTGGCGGTGGCGCTGGTCGTACTCTACTTCATCCTGTCGCGCATCGCGTTGCCGCGCATCGCGGCGGTGCTGGCCGAGCGGCAGGGCACGATCACCAACGATCTTGCCGCCGCCGACGACCTGAAGGCGCGCGCGGTCGAGGCCGAGGAGGCCTACAAGAAGGCGCTCGCCGAAGCCAGTGCCGAAGCGCAGAAGATCATCGCCGAGACCAAGGCGGCGATCCGCGAGGATCTCGACCGGGCCAATGCCGAGGCGGATGCCGAGATCAAGGCAAAGACCGCCGAGGGCGAGAAGAAGATCGCGGACATCCGCGCCGGGGCGCTCGACGCGGTGCGCGACGTGGCCAAGGACGTGACCGCCGAACTCGTGGCGTCGATGGGCCAGAAGGCCGACGGGCGCAGCGTGACCGCGGCCGTGAACGCCCGGATGAAAGGATGAGTGCGATGCGCAACCTGACCCTGACCGCCGTAGCCGCGACACTGGCCGCGAGCCCGGCGCTGGCCGCTTCGGGCCCGTTCTTCTCGCTGTTCAACAGCGATTTCGTGGTTCTGATCTCGTTCCTGCTGTTCGTGGGCGTGCTGGTCTACTTCAAGGTTCCGGGCCTTCTGGGCGCGAAACTCGACGAGCGCGCGGCCTCGATCCGGTCGGATCTCGACGAGGCGCGGCGTCTGCGGGACGAGGCGCAGCAGGTTCTGGCCAGCTACGAGCGCAAGCAGAAAGAAGCGCAGGACAAGGCCGAGCGGATCGTGGCTCAGGCGCGCCGCGAGGCCGAGCAGGCCGCCGAGGAGGCGCGCGAGGATATCCGCCGCTCGATCGAGCGGCGGCTTCAGGCGGCGCAGGACCAGATCGCCAGCGCCGAGGCACGCGCCGTGCGCGATGTGCGCGACCAGGTGATCACGGTGGCCACGGCGGCGGCGCGCGACGTGCTGGCCAAGCAGATGAGCGCGGCGGATGGCGATGCGCTGATCGACGCGGGCATCGGCGAGGTCGAGGCCAAGCTGCACTGAGCCCCCGTGCCCGCGCGGGCAGGGCTATCGGACAATCCAGGCGGGGCCGCGTTCCGATGGGATCGCGGCCCCGCGCCCGTTCCGGCGGGTCGATTGAGGGTTTCACATTGCCGGGTTGCTGCGATATGTGACCGGGGACCAGGGAAAAGGAGCCGATTGGCATGGCATTCGACTACGACCTTTTCGTGATCGGCGGCGGCTCGGGCGGGGTGCGCGCGGCGCGCGTGGCAGCACAGGGCGGGGCGCGCGTGGCGCTGGCGGAGGAAAGCCGCTATGGCGGCACCTGCGTGATCCGCGGCTGCGTGCCCAAGAAGCTGATGGGCTTCGCCTCGGAATTTCCC
>CAJXKX010000223.1 GCA_913055965.1 uncultured Roseovarius sp. | reverse complement strand
GGCGGCCGAGCCGCCCGCCATTGACGGTGGCGAGCCCGGCGCTGTCATAGCCGCGATATTCCAGCCGCTTGAGCGAGTCGAGCAGCATCGGCGCCGCCTCGTGACTGCCCAGAACCCCGACGATTCCGCACATCAGCGTTCTCCCTCTTGGGTGGTGTTCCTGGCCGCGCGCAGCCGCGCCAGCAGCCTCGTGGCAAAGCCGGGCTTTACCTCCTGCCGCGCCCGCGCCACGGCCAGCGCGCCCGCCTCGACATCGCGGGTGATGACCGAGCCCGAGCCGGTCATCGCGCCGTCGCCCACCGTGACAGGGGCAACCAGCATGGTGTCCGACCCGATGAAGGCATCCGCGCCGATGGTCGTGCGGTGCTTGGAAACGCCGTCGTAGTTGCAGGTGACGGTGCCCGCGCCGATATTGGCCCGCGCGCCGATCCTGGCATCGCCGATATAGCTCAGGTGGTTGACCTTGGCGCCTTCGTCGAGGATCGCGTTCTTGATCTCGACGAAATTGCCGACGCGCACGTCTTCGGCCAGTTCCGCACCGGGGCGCAGGCGGGCATAGGGCCCGACGACCGCCCCGCGCGAGACGTGGCAGCCCTCCAGATGCGAGAAGGCGCGGATATGCGCGCCGCTCTCGACGGTGACGCCGGGGCCGAAGATCACGTGGGGCTCGATCACCGTGTCGCGGCCCACCACCGTGTCATGCGCGAAATGCACCGTGTCGGGCGCGGTCAGGGTGATCCCCGTCTCCAGCGCCTCGGCGCGGGCGCGCGCCTGAAAGGCGGCCTCTGCGGCGGCCAGTTCGGCGCGGGAGTTGACGCCCAGCGTCTCGGCCTCGTCGCAGGTGACGGCGGTGGCCCTCAGACCGCGCGCGCGGGCGAGGCCGACGATATCGGTGAGGTAGTATTCCTGCGCGGCGTTGTCGCAGCCGACCGCCGCCACGAGATCGAAAAGCAGGGCGGCGGAGGCCATGACCACGCCGCTGTTGCACAGCCCGATGGCGCGCTCGGACTCGTTCGCGTCCTTGAACTCGACGATGCGGATGAGGCTCTCGCCCTCCATCACCAGCCGCCCGTAGCGGCCCGGATCGGCGGGGGCGAAGCCCAGCACCACGATGTCGTGGTGCCGGCGCGCCTCGGCCATGCGGGCCAGCGTTTCGGGGCGGATCAGGGGCGTGTCGCCGTAGAGCACCAGCGCATCGCCGTCGAAGCCCGCGAGCGCGGGCGCCGCCTGCGCCACCGCGTGGGCGGTGCCGCGCTGTTCGGCCTGTAGCACGACCTCGGCCTCCGGGTCATGCGCGGCCACGGCGGCGCGCACCGCGTCGGCCCCGTGGCCCGCCACCACCACGATGCGCGACGGCCCGAGCGCCGCACCCGACGCGATGGCATGAACGAGCAGCGGCGCGCATGCCACCTCGTGCAGCACCTTGGGCAGGTCCGACTGCATTCTCGTGCCCTTGCCGGCGGCGAGAACGATGAGGGCTGCGGACATGGGGCACTCTCTTTTTCGTGACGATACCTGCGCCGTTCTAGACATTCCCCGTAGCGGTGCAAGGGCGGGGGCGGTAAAACCTTGTGACCGTTCGGTGTCAGCGCTAAGCGGTTTTCTGCCGGACCATGCAGGGGAGGGCGCGATGCGCACGGTTGTCTTCGATCTCGACGGCACGCTGGCCGACACGAGCGGCGATCTGATCGCGGCCGCCAATGCCTGTTTCCGCGGCATGGGCGTGGCGGAGATGCTTTGCCCGGCGCGCGACGTCGGCGTGGCGCTGCGCGGCGGGCGGGCGATGCTGCGGCTGGGGATGGAGCGGCTGGGGCGCGGCGGCGACGAGGCCGAGATCGACCGGCAATACCCGCTGCTGCTCGCGGCCTATGCCGAGGCCATCGACCGGCACACGCGCCTCTATCCCGGCGCGATGGAGGCGGTCGAGGGGCTGCGCGACGCAGGCTACCTTGTGGCGATCTGCACCAACAAGCCCGAGGCGCTGGCGCGGCTGCTGCTGGAGCGGATGGGGGTGCTCGACCGGTTTCACGCGCTGACCGGGGCCGATACGCTGCCGGTGCGCAAGCCCGACCCCGAGCACCTGCGCGAGACGGTGCGCCGCGCGGGCGGCGACCCTCTGCGGTCGCTGCTGGTGGGCGACAGCGACACCGACCGCAACACCGCCCGCGCCGCGCGGGTGCCCTCGGTGCTGGTGGGGTTCGGGCCGTCGGGGGCCGACATGGCGGCGCTGGAGCCCGAGGCGATCATCGGCCATTTCGACGAGTTGCCGGGCGTCGTCACGCGGCTCATCGGCTGAACGCCGGGCGCGGTTTCGGCTTTCGTGAAAGACGGCGGCGGGCCATTGACGCGGCACCTCGCGCGCGTCAGAACAAGGCCATGACCGAGGTATTCAAGGGCAGCTTCACCCAGCAGGAGCCGATCCCGGAGGAGGGGATCGCGGCGGCGCTCGACGTTCTGCGCTCGGGCCGGCTGCACCGCTACAACCTCGCCCCCGGCGAGACCGGCGAAGTGGCGGCGCTGGAGCGGGAATTCGCCGACCATATCGGAGCGAAACATGCGCTCGCCGTCACCTCGGGGGGCTATGCGCTGGCTACCGCGCTGCGCGCGCTGGGCGTCGGGCCGGGCGACCGGGTGCTGACCAATGCCTTTACCCTCGCGCCGGTGCCCGGCGCCATCGCAAGCGTCGGCGCGGTGCCGGTCTTCGTGGGCGTGACCGAGGGGCTGACCATCGATCTCGACGATCTGGCGGCAAAGGCGGGCGAGGCAAGCGTGCTGATGCTCAGCCACATGCGCGGACACCTCGCCGACATGGACCGGCTTATGGCGATCTGCGACGCGGCCGGCGTCACGGTGGTGGAGGATTGCGCGCACACGATGGGGGCCGCGTGGCGCGGCGTGCCCTCGGGGCGCTGGGGCCGCGTGGGCTGCTATTCGACCCAGACCTACAAGCACATGAATTCGGGCGAGGGCGGGTTTCTGGTCACCGACGATGACGAGGTGATGGCGCGGGCGGTGATCCTGTCGGGATCCTACATGCTCTATTCCCGGCACGGCACGGTGCCGCCCGAAGAGGTGTTCGAGGCCGTGAAATACCACACGCCCAATGTCTCGGGGCGGATGGACCACCTGCGCGCGGCAATCCTGCGCCCGCAACTGCGCCTGCTGGAGGATCAGTGCGAGCGGTGGAACGCGCGCTATGGGACGGTCGAGGCGGGGCTGCGGGGCACGCCCGGGCTGACCGTCGTCGAACGGCCCGAGGCCGCGCGGCATGTCGGCTCGTCCTTCCAGTTCCTGCTGCTCGACTGGGAGGGCGGGGCGATCGCCGAGGTGATCCGCCGCTGTGCCGCGCGCGGGGTCGAGCTCAAGTGGTTCGGCGGGGCCGAGCCCGCAGGCTTTACCAGCCGCTACGACAGCTGGCGCTATGCGCCCTCCGAGCCGATGCCCGCCACCGACCGCATCCTGCGCGGCATTCTCGACATGCGCCTGCCGCTGACCTTCAGCCTCGAGGATTGCGCGCAGATCGCCCGCATCATCCGCGCCGAGGTGGGCGCGGTGTGGCAGAGCCGCGCGGCCTGAAACCGGTCCGGGGGCGCTGCCCCCGTCGCCGCCTGCGCGGCGACTCCCCCGGGGTATTTGCTCCATGAAGAAGCCGGGCCCCGCTTGCGGGATTGACGGGGTGCGCGGTTTGCGGCTATAAAATGAACAAGTGTTCAATAAATGCCGGAGACCGGGGATGTTCAACGCGGTGATGAGCTTTGATCTGGGCGAGGATGTGAACGCCCTGCGCGAGATGGTGCATCGCTGGGCGCAGGAGCGCGTCAAGCCGATGGCGGCGGAGGTGGACCGCGACAACGTCTTTCCCCAGGCGCTGTGGCGCGAGATGGGCGATCTGGGCCTTCTGGGCATCACCGTGCCCGAAGAGCATGGCGGTGCGGGGATGGGCTATCTCGCCCATGTCGTCGCGGTGGAGGAGATCGCGCGCGCCTCGGCGAGCGTGTCGCTCAGCTACGGCGCGCACTCGAACCTCTGCGTCAACCAGATCAATCTCAACGGCGCGCCCGAGCAGAAGGCGAAATACCTGCCCGGGCTGATCAGCGGCGCGCATGTCGGCGCGCTCGCCATGTCCGAGGCGGGGGCGGGCAGCGACGTGGTGTCGATGAGCCTGCGCGCCGAGCGGCGCAACGACCATTACCGGCTCAACGGCAACAAGTACTGGATCACCAACGGGCCCGACGCCGACACGCTGGTGGTCTATGCCAAGACCGACCCGGAGGCGGGGGCGAAGGGGATCACCGCCTTCCTGATCGAGAAGACGATGACGGGATTTTCCACGAGCCCGCATTTCGACAAGCTGGGGATGCGCGGCTCGAACACCGCCGAGCTGATCTTCGAGGATGTGGAAGTGCCGTTCGAGAATGTGCTGGGCGAGGAGGGGCGCGGCGTGCGGGTGCTCATGTCGGGCCTCGACTACGAGCGCGTGGTGCTGGCGGGGATCGGGACGGGCATCATGGCCGCCTGTCTCGACGAGATCATGCCCTACATGGCCGAGCGCCGCCAGTTCGGGCAGCCCATCGGCTCGTTCCAGCTGATGCAGGGCAAGATGGCCGACATGTACACGGCGATGAATTCGGCGCGCGCCTATGTCTACGAGGTCGCCAAGGCTTGCGACCGGGGCGCGGTCACGCGGGCCGACGCGGCGGCGTGCTGTCTCTATGCGAGCGAGCAGGCGATGGTGCAGGCGCATCAGGCGGTGCAGGCCATGGGGGGGGCGGGCTTCATGGCCGATGCGCCGGTGGCGCGGCTGTTTCGGGATGCCAAGCTGATGGAGATCGGAGCAGGGACGA
>CAJXKX010000222.1 GCA_913055965.1 uncultured Roseovarius sp. | reverse complement strand
CGTCGAGGCCACCGGCCCGCTGACCGTGCGCATGGCGCTCAGTTCCACCTTCGCCGATTTCCCGCTGCAACTGATGGACCCGCGGCTGCGCATCATCCCCGAGGGGGCGGGCGATACCGTGGACCAGACCGGCATCGGCACCGGCCCCTTCAAGGTCGAGAAATTCGACCCCGACGGGATCACCGTCCTGACCGCCAACCCCGATTACTGGGAGGGGCCGCCCGCCCTCGCCCGGATCGAGGTGATCGGCGTGCCCGACGCGCAGGCGCGGCTTCAGGCGTTCCTGTCGGGTCAACTCGACATGGAGCGCGGCATCGCCCCGGTGCTGCGCCGCGCGCTCGACAAGTCGCTGCGCTACCAGCTTCTGGAAATACCCACCGGCAACTGGATGGGCCTCGTCTTCCGCGCCGATTACCCGCCCTTCGACGATGTGCGCGTGCGCCGCGCCATGCGCATGGTGGTGGACCGCGAGGAAATGCTGGCGCTGGCGCTCGACGGCGGCGGCGTGCCCGCCTGCGACACGCCCGTCGCCCCCAATGACCAGTACCGCGTCTACATGGATTGCCCCCCCGACCCCGAGGGCGCCCGCGCCCTGCTGGCCGAGGCCGGGTATCCCGACGGGATCGACGTGGATATCCACGTCTCGAGCCTCGATCCAAGCTGGCCGGTGCTGGGCGTGGCGTTCCAGGAGCAGGCGGCGAGCGCGGGCATCCGCGTGACGCTCACCAATGCCGCCGCCGATGGCTACTGGTCCAATGTCTGGATGAAGAAGCCCGCCTTCGCCACCGCCTGGGGCGCCCGCCCCGCCGACCAGGTGATGAACGAGGCG
The DNA here is from genome assembly GCA_913055965.1 of uncultured Roseovarius sp. GTDB lineage: Bacteria > Pseudomonadota > Alphaproteobacteria > Rhodobacterales > Rhodobacteraceae > Roseovarius. The sequence continues at coordinate 4,017 of CAJXKX010000222.1, read as the reverse complement.
TTCCATTCCTCGGCCAAATGGAACGAGAGCCATTACCACGACCCCGAGTTCGACCGGCTGCTGGAGGCCGCCCGCTCCGAGCTCGATTTCGACCGCCGCCGCGCGCTTTACGTCGCGGCGCAGGAACACCTCGCCCGCACCTCCGGCACCCTCATCCCCTTCCACGTCACGCAACTCGTGGTGCTGTCCAATCGGGTGACCCATTTCGACCCGGTGCAGAACGACGCTTTGAGGTGGCATCTGGTGTCGGTGGTGGATTGAGGGGGGTACGGGTAACTCGGGCATGTTGATTTTGGTTGCAATTTTTAGTTGATCTCGGCTTACTTGATGGAATGTAAACTGCGTGCAGAGTTTGAGCCAGCTAATGTCTGAACAACCACTTACCATTTATTTTGACCTTTCGTCTGATGATCGCCCAACAGTCGGAGCCGTTGGCGCAGCGATGGTCCAGTTTGAGAAAATGGCGGGTGAGGCTGTTTTCTTAATGGAGCCTGGCGTTGAGTTCACACTAGTATACCAGTATTCAGCACCAGGAAGCCTGCGAATTATTGCAGGATTGCGTGGACTAGTAACAAGCGAGCGTCTTAAAGAACTCGCGATTGTAGTTGTAACGCTTTTAATTTCGAACGGCTTTTCCGAGATTCAAAGTAGAGCTACGGACGAGGCTCTGAAAGCTATAATAGGTGAAGAAACAAGTTTGACAGATAAAGATATTCAAAGGATAGCAGAAGCAGTTAAGCGCATAGAAAAGTCAGACACTGTAGCTGGACCACGCCGTGAATTCTATCGAGCAGTAGAACCAGATAAGGCAATAGCCGGAGTGGGTGCCACTCCAAACGAAAGCTCAGAGCCACCTGCTATAATCATACCTCGATCGGAGTTTAATGACCGTGCTGGAGTTATCATTGAAAAACCTACTGAAGATGGACAAGAACAACGCACTCTATCCGAAAGAATTAAAGTTGTTTTGGTGCAACCGCCATTGATTGAAAGCCGTAGAATGTGGCGCTTCTTCTGGAATGGAAAGGAAGAAGGAGCAAAGATGCTTGATGAAGATTTCAAGACAAAACTACTGAAGGGAGAGACTAGCCTCAAGCTTGCCGGAGGCGTGGTTTTGGATGTCACTCTTGAAACAACGCAAGAGAAGAGAGATGGCCTATGGCACAATAAGTCATTTTCTATAACTGAAGTTCACGGGTGGGATCAAAACGTAGAACAAGCTGATATGTTACTTTCGAACGAAAGCAATGATGACTACCAAAGCGATCAGAACAACCAATAAAACTGGCCACGCATTCTCAAAACCAACCCATCCGATGAAAATTTGAAGTAGTACAACAGCAATGGAAATTGCGGATAATTCCGCAATAAATTTCATAAGCCTTTTTAGATACTTTTCTTTCACGAAACCATAGCCTGCTTAACCAGACAGAAAGCTTATGCCAAACCTCTTACAAAGTAGTAAAGAGTTGATGTGGGGAAGCGACATGGGAAGGCTCGTCGAGTATCGGTCTGTTTCCAAAGCTCACCAGTTGCGCATGACATCACCCCCTCACCCCAACGCCCCCTCCAAATCCCCGATCAGATCGCCCGCATCCTCGATCCCCACCGACAGCCGCACCAGCGTCTCCGGTATCCCCGTATGCGGCTCGATCGAGTGGCGGTGTTCCACCAGGCTCTCCACGCCCCCGAGCGAGGTCGCCCGGTGCCACAGCCGCAGCCGCCCCACCACGTCCAATGCGCGCGCCCGGTCACCCTCCACCAGGAAGGACAGCAAATACCCATAGCCCCCCCGCATCTGCCGCGCCGCCACCTCGTGCCCCGGATGCCCCGGCAGCCCCGGATAGAGCACCGCCTCGACGCCCGGGTGCGCGTCGAGCCACTCCGCCACCCTTTGCGCGTTGGCGCACATCCGCTCCATCCGCAAGGGCAGCGTCCGCATGCCCCGCATCAGCAGCCACGCCTCGAACGGCCCGATCACCGCGCCCGCGTCGTGCCGGTCGGTCGCGATCTCGGCCCACATCGGCAGCGACGGCTCGCGGCACGACAGCACCCCCGCCAGCACGTCGGAATGGCCATTGAGTGCCTTGGTCGCCGAATGCATCACCAGGTCCGCGCCCAGGTCGAGCGCGCGCGTCAGCACCGGCGTCGCCGCCGTGCCATCGACCACCAGCACCGCGCCCGCCTTGTGCGCCATGCCCGCGGCGGCGGCGATATCCACCGTTTTCAGCCACGGGTTCGACGGCGTCTCGATCCAGACCATGTCGGCGCTGTCGCGGCAGGCGCGGGCCAGCGCCTGCGCATCCGCCGCGTCGATCTCGTCGAGGATGATCGCCCGGCGCACGCAATAGTCGCGCACCCATTTCAGCGTGCCCCAGTAGATGCCGGTCTGCATCACCACCCGTGCCCCCGAGGGCAGCGCGCGGAACACCGCCGCCACCGCCGCCATGCCGGAGGGAAACAGCAGGCTCGCCGCCGCCCCTTCCAGCGCGCGCACCACTTCCTCGGCCTGCCGCACCGTGTCGTTCTGATCCCGGCCATAGGTGTTGTCGGGCCGCAAGAGCGCGTTGTCCTGCCCCCGCAGATAGGTGGTCGCAAGGCTGATCCCCGGCACCACGCCGCCGGTTGCCGCCTCCGTCGCGCCCGCTGCCTGCGCCGCGATGGTGGCGGGGTTCAGTTTGTCGTGATCCATGGCCATTCGGTCCTTTTCTCTTTGTCTTTCATAGCTGAAACAGCCGCCCCGGCCCCCAGCCGCGCGCCCGCTCGCCCGCGCCCGCCAGGTGCAGCATGTGCCAGAACATCGCCTGATTGGACGTGACCACCGGCTTGCCCAGCGCCGCCTCGGCCGCGTCGATCACCGCCATGCTGCGCAGGTTGGTGCAGGAGGTGAACACCGCCTCGACCCCGTCCCGCGCGCCCACGTCGAGCATGCCGCGCAGCGTCGCCGCCTCGGGGATGCGCCCGACGATCCGGTCGTCGCTCTCGCCAAAGCTCTCGGCGGCCACCGCCGCGATCCCTGCGTCGCCAAGCGCCGCCTGCATCGGGGCCACCACCTCGGGCAGGTAGGGCGTGACCATGCCGATCCGCGTCACCCCCAGCGCCGCCAGCGCCGCGATCACCGCGCTGAGCGGGTTGGTGACGGGCGTGCCGGGATGCGCCTCGCCCACGCGCCGCGCCACCTCCTCAGGCCCGATCACCGTCGCCCCCGAGGTGCAGCCATAGCCCACCGCCGCCAGCCCCGGCGGCAGCAGCGCCGCGCTGCGCGTCAGTTCCGGCGCCATGTAGGCCAGGTCCTCGGGCGTGACATGATCGCGCGCGGGGATTCGGCTGTGCATCACATGCGCCGGACGGCCCGCGAACACCGCCCGCGCCTCCCATTCGAGGCCCGTATCCACGCTCAGCACGATCAGGCCCAGCCGCAGCCCCTCGCCCGGCCCGTCGTCAAGCTCGTACTCCATCCGTCCCTCCTTCCGCCCGGCTCAGCACGCCGCCCGACACCGCGGCGCGCACACCCGTCGTGCCCGGGCAGGACGTGGGCAGGCCCCGCGCCACCCGCACCGCCAGATGCGCAAACGCCTGCGCCTCCAGCATGTCGCCGTCAAGCCCCGACTCCTCGACCGGGGCCACAGGACAGCCGAGCGAGGCACGCAACATCTCCATCATCACCGGGTTGTGGCGTCCGCCCCCGGTCACCAGAACACGGGCGGGCGGCGCGGGGCAATGCTCCATCCCGCGCATCACCGCCGCCGCCGCCATCGCGGTCAGCGTCGCTGCCGCGTCGGCATCGCCCAGCTCGCCCACCAGCGCCACCATCTCGGCAAAAGCGTCGCGATCCAGCGACTTGGGCGGCATCCGCAGGAACCACGGCTCGTCCAGGAACAGCTCCAGCGCCCCCTGCGCCACCCGTCCCTGCCGCGCCAGCGCGCCGTCGCGGTCGCACTCGGCCCCCAGCCGCGCCTGCACCAGATCGTTGATCGGCCCGTTCGCGGGCCCGGGGTCGAAGGCCAGCAGCGCCCC
>CAJXKX010000221.1 GCA_913055965.1 uncultured Roseovarius sp. | reverse complement strand
GCACCTCGGCCGCCCCCGCCGCCCGCGCCGCCGATACCGCGCTCGGGATGGCGATGTATGCGCCGATCGCGCTGTGCAAGCTGCTGCCCTATCGCTGGCGTATCCCGGTCATGGGCTGGCTGACGGCGCGGGTGGTGGCACCGCTCGCAGGGTATGGCACCCGCGTGCGCGAAAACCTCGCCCATGCCGTGCCCGACCTGCCCGAGACCGAGGTGCGCCGCCTGATGCGCGCCGTGCCCGACAACGCCGGGCGCAACATGGCCGAGTTGTACTCCACCGAAGCCTTCATCGCCCGCACCCGGCACGCGCCGGTGACCGGCCCCGGCCTCGACGCGATCCGCGCGGCGCAGCGCGAGGGGCGGCCGATCATCTTCGTCACCGGGCATTTCGGCAGCTTCAACGCCGCGCGCATCGCCATGATCGAGCAGGGTTTCTCGATGGGCGTCTTTTATCGCAGGATGCACAACCGCTGGTTCAACCGCCGCTACGTGGCGGCGATGGGTGCGTTGAGCGAGCCCATGTTCGAGCAGGGGCGGCGCGGCATGATGCAGATGGTCAAGCATCTCAAGCGTGGCGGCGTGCTGGCGATCCTGACCGATCTCAATGCCCATGACGGGGTGCCGCTGTCGTTCTTCGGCAAGCCCGCGCTGTCGCCGCTCGCCACGGCCGAGCTTGCGCTCAAGTTCGATGCGCCGCTGGTGCCGGTCTGGGGCATCCGCGCCGAGAACGGCCTCGATTTCGAGATCGTGGTCGAAGAGCCGGTGCCCGTGTCCGACGCCGTCACCATGACGCAGGAGGTCAACGACCGGCTGGAGCGGCAGGTGCGCGCGCGGATGGATCAGTGGCTGTGGATTCACCGCCGCTGGAAGGACGGAACCGGGCCTCTGGCCGAGCGTGGTGCCGCGCAGCTCGAAGAGATGCGCCGCAAGGGCTGAGTTCAGCGCTTGCGGTCGCGGCGGCTCGACATGGGCTGGAACGCCACGCCCACATGCGCCTCGCAATAGGGCTTGCCGGTCTGCACGGGCAGGCCGCAGAACCAGAAATCCTCGGTCGCCGGGTCGCCCACGGGCCATTTGCAGGTCCGTTCGGTCAGTTCCATCAGCGACAGTTTCTTCGCCTTCTTCTCGATCTCGCTGACCTTGGCGAGCGCCTCGGGGTCGATCTCGTTGGCCGAGGGCTGCGGCGGCAGCGGCTGGCCCGCGGGGATGATCGCCTTGACGCGCACCGGCGCGGCGGCCGGGGCGGGCGCGTCCTCTTCGGTGGTTTGGGCAGGGGCCGCAGGCTTGGCCGCGGGTTTCGGAGCCGGTTTCGGCGCGGGCTTGGGGGCCTCCGCCTCGGGGGCGGCGGCGTTGCCCGACTGGGCCGAACCGTTGCGGTTGGACAGCCCGAGCCGGTGAACCTTGCCGATCACGGCATTGCGGGTGACGCCGCCAAGCTCCTTGGCGATCTGGCTGGCCGACTGGCCCTCGCCCCACAATCTCTTCAACAGCTCGACGCGCTCATCGCTCCACGACATACGGGGCTTCCCTTGCATTGAAAGGCGGCCGGGCCGGTCCGGCCCGCCGCCTTGTCATCTGGATCGGTCACCTATTCTAATCACTCGACGATGAGTTACAAGGCGTCGAATCGTGGCGCGCAATACAGAAAGGATCCGTGCATGGCCGACCCCGCACCCTCCGTCTCTCCGGAAATGGGCGCCCGGCGCTTCGGGCGGGTCAACTGGCTGGGCCTGCTTACGCTGGCCGAGCGCGAGAACCGCCGCTTTCTCGCGGTCTGGACGCAGACGCTGCTCGCCCCGCTGATCACGGCGGGGCTGTTCATGGTGATCTTTTCCATCGCCATCGGGCCGCGGCGCGGCGACGTGATGGGCGTGGATTTCACCACCTTCATCGCGCCCGGCATCCTGATGATGACGGTGATCCAGAACGCGTTCGCCAACACCTCGTCGTCGATCGTCATCTCCAAGGTGCAGGGCAATATCGTCGATACGCTGATGCCGCCGCTTTCGGGGGGCGAGTTGGTGCTGGGCTATCTCGCGGGCGGGGTCGGGCGCGGCCTGATGGTGGCGCTGGCGATCGGGGCGGGGCTGCTGCTGGTGCTGGGGATCGTGCCCGCCCATCCCCTGCTTGCGCTGGCTTTCGTGCTGATGGGGGCGGCGTTCATGAGCGGGGTGGGCATCGTGGCGGGCATTTTTGCCAACAAGTTCGACCAGATGGCGGCGATCACCAATTTCGTGGTCACGCCGCTCGCGTTCCTGTCGGGCACGTTCTACTCGGTCGAGGCGCTGCCGCCGGTGCTCTACGGGATCACCCATTTCAATCCCGCCTTCTACCTGATCGACGGGGTGCGCTTCGGGGTGATCGGCGTCTCGGACAGCGCGCCTGCGCTCGGTCTCGCGGTGGGGGGGGCATCGACGCTCGCGGTGTGCCTGCTGGCCTGGGTGATGCTGGCGCGGGGCTATCGGCTCAAGGTCTGACGCCCCGGCGCGCGTGGCACACACGCGACTGAATGCAAATATTTGCAGATCATGCAGCGAACCATGATATTCTCCCCATAGTTGTGCTATAATACGTTTGTATAGGTGATTCCCGTTCGGTCGCGTTGGCCGGTCGCGGACGCCACGGTGGTGCATGTCCGGCATCTTGCTGCGGCGTAGCGGGTGTGTGCTCGTCAGTATTCCCATCGGTGCGGGATCGGTACCCCGGATTGCCGCGCCAGCCGAAGTGCTGCCGCGAATTCGCGGGAGCCGGGTTCGCTAAGATCCCCGCGACGCGTGTCGTTAACAGATTTGTACAGGTGCATTTTCAAGCAGGTGGTTCTGCCCGACCGGAGATTGTTTGATGTCCTTTTTTCTCGCTGCGCAAGACATTTCCCGGAACGCCTATACCGACGCGCATTTCGGCGGCAACGTGCTCGCCACGAATGACCGTTTCGGCGAGGAGGGCACCACCGACGAGACCTTCGCCCTGCTCGAACTGGATTTCGCGCGTTATCCGGGTGGTGCGCTGACCGAGGATTGCTTCTGCATCCTGACGGCGGACAGCAAGATCGGCATCGATCGCAATACCGGCGAAGAACGCGAACTCGTTCCGATCTCCGAGATGTTCAGCTTTGCCCATGCCGAGGGGGTCGCGCTCAGCCTCGTGCTGCCGACGCGCATCTTCATCGGCGAGGAGACCGATGCCAATGGCGACCGCTTCGCCGACGTGGACGAGGCGTTGCTGCGCGGTTTCATCAGCGCCGTGGCCGATGGCACCTACGGCCCCCCGCCCGCCATACAGGCGTTCGAACTGGGCAACGAATACTGGAACAGCGGCCAGATGAACGCCATCGAATACGCCCGCGTCTCGACCGAGATGGCGCGGATCATCGATGACGAGATGGCCAACGGCCCCAACCCGGAGCTCTATGCCGAGACCGACCTGCTGGTGCAGATGGGGATGAATTACGGCTTTTCCGACCTGAGCGAGCGGTTCGAGGGCACGTCCGAGGAACAACTCGCCGCGGTCAACGAGACCTATGGTCTGGCTCTCTCGGCGGAGGATTTCATCTACGGCTCGGGCGAGGTCGCGTGGGCCAAGGTCAACAACGCGATCATCGTCAACGAATTCGACACGGCGGAGGAACGCGCGACCATCGACGGGGTCATCGCGCATGTCTACTCCAAGGGCGAGGATGCCCCCAACAGCCGCTATTTCGAACTCTCGCAGATCGACGACACCTGGCTGCAGGAGATGCCCGAACTCAAGACCTATGTCACCGAATGGAACCTCAAGCGCACGGTGAACGAGACGCGCGACGAGGAATTCGGGCTCAAGCAGGCGCACGAGATGCTCAATGTCGTCGAGGCGTTCGACTGGGCGGGCGTCGATGCCGCGCATGTCTGGCCGCTTCACCTGAACGCGCGCACCAGCCTCGCCAACGAATCCGACGGCGGATTGCGGGTGCCGGGCGAGATGTTCCGCCTGATGAACGAAACCCTGCCCGGCACGCGCCCGCTGACGCTCGAGGGCAGCCAGGGCCGCGAGACGGAGATCGAGGGCGAGACGGCGGATGTCCACAGCTTCTATGCCGAGGACCGTCTGGTGACGTTCGTCGCCTCGAATGGCGGCCCGGCCACCGAGGAAACGGTGGATTTCAACAGCCTCGTCAGCGATGCCGGAGAGGTGTTCATCACCCGCCTCGGCGTGGCCGAGGGCGAAGACCCGACCGCGTCGGTGGCGATCCCGGAAGTCACCTCGGAAGATGCCGGCGCGCTGTTCGACGCAGGCGTGCTGACCGCGACGCTCGAGCCCTACGAAATCCTCATGGTCGAGATGTTCGACCCGGTCTACACCGAGGATGTGCAGGCCGTCGCGGCGGCGCAGGGGCTGGGCGAGGACGCCCCGCCCGTGGCCGATGAGGATGGCGGCGACGATGACTTCCCGCTGCCCGTGCTGCCCCCCGAGCCCGAAGACGCCGAGACACCTTCCGAAGGAGGAGAGCCCGCGGTCGCCGATGAGGGGGGCGGCGGCGGTGACGGGGGCGGTCTCGGCTTTCTCGGTCTGGCGCTGCTGCCGCTCATGCTGCTCGCCGCGGCCTGAGCCGGGGCTCCTCCGCGCTTACCGGCAGATGCGCTCGGCGCGTTCGGCATAGGCGGTGTAGGCCTCCCAGAAGCGCTGATCGCCGGGGCGGTCCGATTGCCGCGTGTCCTGTGCCGATTGCAGGTCGCCGTAGAACCCGACCGCGCGCCGCTGGTCGCGCCTGCTCAGCGTGTCGTTGGCCGCTGCCTGGATACAGCCGCACAGCACAGGCGAGCGCGCCTTGCGATCCGAAGCGAGGCAGGCGTCGGAAATCGGCCCGGATGCCACC
>CAJXKX010000220.1 GCA_913055965.1 uncultured Roseovarius sp. | reverse complement strand
CGAGGCGCTGCGCGCGCTCTGGGGGGCGGTGTTCACGGTGCTGTCCTTCCTCTCCACCACCGGCTTCGAAAGCGCCGACTGGCAGGCGGCGCAGGCCTGGTCGGGGCTGGGCACGCCCGGTCTCATCCTGATGGGGCTGGCGATGATCGGCGGCGGCGTCGCCACCACCGCAGGCGGCGTGCGCCTGCTGCGGGTCTACGCGCTCTACCTGCACGCGCATCGCGAATTCGAGCGGCTGGTGCATCCCTCGTCGGTCGGGCGCGCCTCGGGGACCGGGCGGCGCATCCGGCGGCAGGGGGCCTATATCGCGTGGATCTTCTTCATGCTGTTCGCGCTGACGCTCACGGCGGTGACGGCGCTGCTGGCCGCCGCCGGGCTGGATTTCGAGGCGGCGCTGATCCTCGCGCTGGCCGGGCTGTCGAGCACCGGTCCGCTCGTCGCCAGCGCCGCCGAAGACCCGATCCGCCTGATCGAACTGGGCGCGTTCGGCAAGCTGGTCTTTTCCGGCGCGATGGTGCTGGGACGGGTCGAGACGCTGGCGCTGGTGGCGCTGGTCAATCCGGCGGCATGGCGCGAATGACCGCCACCCGAAATTCGGGCTGGAAACTCGGCCCGCCTCGCGACATACTCCGTTTGACCTGAGGAAACACCGGTGCCGCGACCGGCACCACCAAGAAAAAGGGCAGGGGATGTAATGGCTTCGGATCGTCAGAATCTGCAGGATGCGTTTCTCAACCACGTGCGCAAGAGCAAGGTCCCGGTCACGATCTTTCTGATCAACGGTGTCAAGCTGCAGGGCGTGATCACCTGGTTCGACAATTTCTGCATCCTTCTGCGGCGCGACGGTCAGTCCCAGCTTGTCTACAAGCACGCGGTCTCGACCATCATGCCGTCGCAGCCGATCTCGCTCTACGAGGGCGACGGCGACAATTGAAGGAACATGCCCGCCCGCTGACCCGGGCCCTCGTGCTGCACCCCGATATCGACACCGGCACCGCCGGGCCCGCGCGCGACCCCGCCCTCGCCCTCGAAGAGGCGGTGTCGCTCGCCCATGCGCTCCCCGATCTCGAGGTGGTCGACAGCGCCGTGGTGCGCCTGCGCAAGCCCGATGCCGGGCGGCTCTTCGGCAAGGGCAAGCGCGAGGAACTCAAGACGCGGATCGAGGCCGCCGAGGCGGGGCTGGTGCTGGTCGACGGCCCGCTCACCCCGGTGCAGCAGCGCAATCTCGAACGCGACTGGGACGTCAAGATCCTCGACCGCACCGGCCTCATCCTCGAAATCTTCAGCGACCGGGCGGCGACGCGCGAGGGCGTGCTGCAGGTGGAAATGGCCGCGCTCAGCTATCAGCGCACCCGTCTTGTGCGCGCATGGACCCATCTCGAACGGCAGCGCGGCGGCCTCGGCTTTGTCGGCGGCCCCGGCGAGACGCAGATCGAGGCCGACCGCCGCGCCATCGACGAACAGCTCGTGCGCCTGCGCCGGCAACTCGACAAGGTGGTCAGGACCCGCACCCTGCACCGTGCCGCGCGCGCCAAGGTGCCCTATCCCATCGTCGCGCTGGTGGGCTATACGAATGCCGGGAAATCCACCCTTTTCAACCGTCTGACCGGGGCCGAGGTCAAGGCCGAGGACATGCTCTTCGCCACGCTCGATCCCACCATGCGCCGCGTGGCCCTGCCGCATGGCGGCCCCGAGGTGATCCTCAGCGATACCGTGGGGTTCATCAGCGACCTGCCCACCGAACTGGTCGCCGCCTTCCGCGCCACGCTCGAAGAGGTGCTGGAGGCCGATCTCATCTGCCATGTCCGCGACATCTCGCATCCCGAGACCGCGGCGCAGGCGCGCGATGTCGAGGCCATCCTCGAAAGCCTCGGTGTCGCCGACGAGACCCCGCGCCTCGAGATCTGGAACAAGATCGACCGGCTCGACGCCGCGGCCCGCGACGCGGCGCTCACGCAGGCAGGCCGCGCCGGGGGCGTGCACGCGGTCTCGGCGGCGACGGGGCAGGGGATCGAGGCGCTGGTCGCGGCGATCTCGGCGGCGCTCGCCGAGGCCCGGCACGACAGCGTGCTGAACCTGCGCTTCGACGAGGGGCGCAGGCGCGCCTGGCTCTACGAGAACGATCTGGTCCAGGCCGAGCGCCAGACCGAGAACGGGTTCACCCTCACCGTGCGCTGGACCGCCCGGCAGGAGGCGCGCTTTCGCGAGATGTGAGCAGCGGCAGGCGCCCTTCGCGTAAGGCCGCCCGGCTCAATACCCCCGCCAGATCCAGCCGCCGCCCAGCACCCGCGTGCCGCCGGTCTCGTAGACCACGCAGGCCTGTCCGGGCGAGACACCTTCCTCGGGGCTGAGCAATTCCACCTCGGCCTCGGTGTCCGACATGGGCCGCAGCACGGCCTCGCGCGGGGGCCGCGTCGAGCGCAGCTTGACCGAGACGTGCCATTCGGGCTGCGAGGCGAGCGGCGCGTCGCCCAGCCAGTTGATCTCGCGCACCGGCACGGTGCGCGTCGCCAGCATCTCCTTGGGGCCCACGATCACGCGATGCGCGTCGACATCGAGCCGCACCACGTAGAGCGGCTCGTCCAGCCCGCCGATGCCGAGGCCGCGCCGCTGCCCGATCGTGTAATGGATGACGCCCTTGTGCGTGCCCAGCACCCGCCCGTCGGCATGCACGATCTCGCCCGGTTCGGCGGCGCCGGGGCGCAGCTTCTCGATCACGCCCGCATAATTGCCGTCGGGCACAAAGCAGATATCCTGGCTGTCGGGCTTGTCGGCCACCCGCAGCCCGTGCCGCGCGGCCAGCGCGCGGGTCTCGTCCTTCGACGCCAGGTGCCCCAGCGGAAAGCGCAGATAGGCCAGTTGCTCGGGCGTGGTCGAGAACAGGAAATAGGACTGATCGCGGCCTGCATCCGCCGCCTGGTGCAGTTCGGGGCCGTGCGCGCCCATCTCGCGCCGGATGTAATGCCCGGTCGCCATGCAATCGGCATCGAGATCGCGCGCGGTCTCCAGCAGGTCGCGGAACTTGACGCGCTCGTTGCAGCGGATGCATGGCACCGGCGTCGCCCCCGCGAGGTAGCTGTCGGCGAATTCGTCGATCACCGCGTCGCGGAACACCGATTCGTAATCCAGCACGTAATGCGGAAAGCCCGCCTCCTCGGCCACGCGCCGCGCGTCGTGGATGTCGCGCCCGGCACAGCACGCCCCCTTCCTCGCCAGCGCCGCGCCGTGGTCGTAGAGTTGCAGCGTCACGCCCACCACGTCATAGCCCTCGGCGGCAAGCTGCGCGGCGACCACCGACGAATCGACCCCGCCCGACATCGCGACCACCACCCGCGTTTCCGAGGGAGGTTTGGCGAATCCAAGCGAATTCAGGGGTTTGTTCTCGTCGAGGGGCATGATCGTCTCCGCAGCCATATCCGGCGGAATATAGGAAAATGCGACATACTCTCAAGGCCCGGTTTCACCGCCCGTTAAGCCCGGCCGCGCATCCTCTCCCCCGCATCAGCGAAGGGGTGAGAGCGATGTATCTGAAGAAGGTCGACGGGCCAAGGGCGGTGACGCTGCCCGATGGCAAGGTGTTCAGCCGGGCGGACCTGCCACCGCCCGATACCGCGCGATGGGTGGCCTCGCGCAAGCTCGCCGTGGTCCGTGGGGTCGCCCACGGGCTGATTTCGCGCGCCGAGGCATTGCGCATCTACGGGTTGAGCGACGAGGAATTCGACGAATGGGCGCGCGCCGCGCGGTCGCGCGGTCTCGAAGGTTTGAAGGCCACGTCAGCCAAGGAGGATAGACAACCCTGACGTGCGTTATCAAAATGTTCCGCGGCTGGTAACGCGCGATTAACCATTTCTGTTCAGGCTTGTGGACATGTCGTTGCGACCGAACGGAGAAACGTTATGCGTGTATTGCTTGTCGAGGATGACCCCACAACCTGCAAGAGCATCGAGATGATGCTCGGCCATGCCAATCTCAATGTCTACACCACCGATCTGGGGGAGGAGGGGATCGACCTGGCCAAGCTCTACGATTACGACCTCATCCTGCTCGATCTGGGCCTGCCCGACATGAACGGCCACGAGGTGCTGCGGCAACTGCGCCTCGCGCGGATCGCCACGCCGATCCTGATCCTGTCGGGCGCGGGCGATACCGAGAACAAGCTGCGCGGCTTCGGCTTCGGTGCCGACGACTACCTGACCAAGCCGTTCCACCGCGACGAACTCGTGGCGCGCATCCACGCCATCATCCGCCGGTCCAAGGGGCATTCGCAATCGGTGATCCGCACCGGCAAGATCAATGTCAATCTCGACGCCAAGACGGTGGACGTGGCGGGCCAGACGGTGCACCTGACCGGCAGCGTCGGGGCTCGCAACGCGGCGCTGCTCACCAGCGCGTTCTGGGGGACGCTGACGCTGGGGCGGCTGATCGCGATCCCGATCGCGCATCGCATCCGCCCGCGGGATCTGGTGCTGGCGTCGAGTTCCGTGTCACTGGTGCTGTTGATCGCGACGCACGCCACGCCGCTGGCGCCGCTCGCCTACGTGGCGGTCGGCCTGACCTTCGCGCCGGTCTTCCCGACCGGCCTGGCGTGGATCGAACGGGTCTTCCCCGCCCGCAGCGAGCGGATCGTGCCGATCGCCCTAGGCGCGGCCGGGTTCGGTCCGATGATCGCGACGGCGTGGATCGGCCGCTGGGCCGACGTGGCGGGTCCGACGGTGGTCCCGACCGCGCTGTCGCTGCTGGGCGGCGTGCTGCTGATCGTGGTGGCGTCGCTGTGGTGGATCACGCGCGGCGACTGAGGCGGGCCGCTCCATCGAACGAGACCCGCGGGACGAGCGTCAGTTGCGCCCCTCGCCCCGGCCACGCTCCATCAGCTCTTCCAGAGCGCGA
>CAJXKX010000219.1 GCA_913055965.1 uncultured Roseovarius sp. | reverse complement strand
CCGCCGAGATGGTTAGCGTTGGCGGCGACGGCATCGAAACCGGCCATTTCGGCCATCTCGCCAGGGCGCTTTGGGACATCGGCGGGGCGCTGGGCCTCGGGCTGCTGATCGGTCTGCCCGCCGCGGTCCTGACCGGACGCCTCTCGCCCGGCGAGCCGCAACTGACCGAGGCTCTGGGCGTGGTGTTCCTCACCGCGGGGCTGGCGGTCTGGGCAGAGGTGTCCTTTCTGCTGGCGGGAATGGCGGCGGGGGCGGTGATCGCCAATCGCGCGCATCACCATGAACGCGCCTTTCACGAGATCGAGCACATCCGCTGGCCCTTCATGATCCTGTTCTTCGTGCTGGCTGGGGCCTCGCTCGAACCGGGACGGGTGGCCGAGTTCGGCCTCGTGGCCGCGGGCTATGTGGTGTTGCGCATCGCCGGGCGGCTGGCCGGGGGCTGGATCGGCGGGGCGCTCGCGGAGGCCCCCGCAACGCAGCGCCCGTGGTATGGCGTGGCGCTGCTGCCGCAGGCGGGCGTGGCGGTGGGCATGGCGCTCATCGCCGCGCGGGAATTCCCCGATCATGGCGAGTTGATCCTCGGCCTCGCCGTCGCGACAACCGTGGTCTTCGAAGTGATCGGCCCGCTGGCGACATTGCTCGCGGTGCGGCGCACCGAGCGCACCGAGGACACCGAGCGCGGCTGAGCCCGGTCAGGCCGCCAGCCCCTCGGCCCCCATCCTGAGGAATTTCTCGCGCCGGTCGCGGATGAGGGCGGCACGATCCTTGGCCGCCAGCCCGTCGATCATCGCCGAGATCGCCGTGCCGACCGATGCGATGGCCGCGCCCGGGTCGCGATGCGCACCGCCCAGCGGCTCGGGGATGATGCGATCCACCACGCCCAGCCGCGCCAGGTTCTGCGCCGTCAGGCGCAGCGCCTCGGCGGCCTCGCGCATCTTTTCGGCATCCTTCCACAGGATCGAGGCGCAGCCCTCGGGGCTGATCACCGAATAGACGGAATGCTCCAGCATCGCCACGCGGTTGGCGCTGGCAAAGGCCACCGCGCCGCCCGATCCGCCCTCGCCGATGATCACCGACACGAGCGGCACGCCGATCGAGAGGCACGTTTCGGTGGCGCGCGCGATCGCTTCGCTCTGCCCCCGCTCCTCGGCCCCCTTGCCGGGATAGGCGCCGGGCGTGTCCACCAGCGTCACCACCGGCAGGCCGAACCGGTCGGCCATCTGCATCAGCCGCACCGCCTTGCGATAGCCCTCGGGGCGGGCCATGCCGAAGTTGCGGGCAAGCCTGCTCTGGGTGTCGTGCCCCTTTTCATGGCCGATCACCATCACCGGCCGGTCGCCCAGCCGCGCCAGCCCGCCCATCACGGCGGCATCCTCGCCAAAGGCGCGGTCGCCCGCGAGCGGGGTATACTCGCTGAACAGCGCGGCGATATAGTCTCGGCAATGCGGGCGTTCGGGATGGCGCGCCACCTGGCATTTGCGCCACGGCGTCAGCGACTTGTAGAGATCGCGCAGCATGTCCGCCGCCTTGCGGTCGAGCGCGCCCGCCTCCTCCTCGACATCCATCTCCGCGTTGGCGCGCGCCATCGCGCGCAGTTCCTCGGCCTTGCCCTCGATCTCGGCGAGGGGTTTTTCGAAGTCGAGATAATGGGTCATCGCTTGTGCGCCTTCCGCTCTGCCGCGTGGCTATATGGCGGGCTTGGCCGGGATTTGCAATCGCAACGGTGCAGTTCCGCCCGCGCCGGCGCTCAGCCCGCAGGCCACAGCACCGGCACCAGCGTCGCCACCAGCAGCAAGGCCATCACCCGGTTGAACAGCCGCAACCGCGCCGGATTCTTCAGAAGGCGGCGCACCTGCTGGCCCAGCACCGTCCAGCTTGTCGTGCTGATCGCCGACACCCCCACATAGACCCCCGCCACCCACAGCACCGCCGCGAGATCGCGCCCCGCCGCGTAGAGCGTGATCGCCGAGAGCGCCATGCTCCAGGCCTTGGGGTTGACCCACTGGAACGCCGCCGATTGCAGGAAGGTCAGCGGCCTGCCCTCCGCCTGCGCCGCGCCCGAGGCGGGCGGCGCGGCATTGGCGATCTTCCACGCGAGATAGAGCAGGTATCCCACCGACGCGATCTTGAGCAGCGCATAGCTGAGCGGCCAGAGGTCGAAGAGCTGCATCACTCCCAGCCCCACGCAGGCCACCATCATCGGGAACCCCAGCCCGATCCCCAGCATGTGCGGGATCGTGCGGACGAATCCGAAATTGGTCCCCGAGGCCATCAGCATCAGGTTGTTGGGTCCCGGCGTGATGACCGTGACAAGGGCGAAGGTGGCGAGCGCGGCGAAGAGATCGGGTGTCATGGACACAACACTATGCGATAAACCCCGCATTGGAATTGCGTTTCGTTGTGATTTTTCATGATCCATGCAATCATCATGTCTTATGGATGACATTACCGAGCGTATATTGCAGGAACTGTGCCGCGACGGCCGGATCAGCAACCTGCACCTTGCCGAACGCGTCGGCCTCTCGCCCTCCGCCTGCCTGCGGCGGGTGCAGGATCTCGAACGGCGCGGGGTGATCGCGGGTTATCGCGCCGTTCTCGACCGGGCAGCGATGGGCGTGGGGTTCACCGCCTATGTCACCGTCGGCCTGAACAGCCACACCAGGGCCAGCCAACAGGCGTTCGAACGCGCCATGGCCCGCGCCCCCGAGGTGGTGGAGTGCCACAACATCACCGGCGCGGTCGAATACCTGCTGCGCGTGGAGGTGGCCGATCTGCCCGCCTACAAGCGCTTTCACACCGAGGTGCTTGGCACGTTGCCGCAAGTCAACGCGATCACGTCCTACGTGGTGATGGGCTCGCCCAAGGACGCGCGCGCCTGACCCCGGAAAATGAACGGGGGCCGTTGAACCGGCCCCTCGTCCACACCTGCCGCCGTTAACTGATGGGTCGCCACCAGATATAGGGCACATCACGCGAATCCGTCAACAGAGAGTGATTCGCATCGCCGGAGTTATCACGCTGCCAGCCCCCGACCACGAAGCAGCGCCGCCACACCCGGCATCCGCCCGCGAAACGCCTCGTAGAGCGCGCCCGCCTCCTCGGTCCCGCCGCGCGACAGGATATGCCGCTCGAGCGCCCGCGCCTGATCGACGTCGAACGCGCCGCCCGCCTCCTCGAAGGCGGCAAAGGCATCGGCATCCATCACCTCGGACCACATGTAGCTGTAATAGCCGGCGGAATAGCCGTCACCGCTGAACACATGCGCGAAATGCGGGCTCGCGTGGCGCATGGCTATGGCATGCGGCATGCCGATTTCGGCCAGCACCCCGGCCTGCCGCGCCATCACGTCGCCGGGCGGCGCGCCCTCATGAAAGGCGAGGTCCACCAGAGCCGAGGCCACGTATTCCACCGTCTGGAACCCCATGTCGAAAGTCGCCGCGTCAAGCAGCCGGTCGCGCATCTCCGCCGGCATCGGTTCGCCGGTCGCGACATGGCGCGCGTGGCTGTCGAGCACCTCGGGCACCTCCAGCCAGTGCTCGTAAAGCTGGCTGGGCAATTCCACGAAATCGCGCGCCACATTGGTCCCCGACAGGCTCTCGTAGGTGACATCCGACAGCATCTGATGCAGCGCGTGCCCGAACTCGTGAAACAGCGTGCGCGCATCGTCATAACTCAGAAGCGCCGGATCGCCCTTGGCGAAATTGCACACGTTGATCACCACCGGCCCCTGCACCTGCGGCCGCTTCGCCTGTCCCCGCATGGCCGAGCACCACGCGCCCGACCGCTTGGACGCGCGCGCGAAATAATCGCCGATGAACACCGCCACATGACGGCCCTGCCGCGTCACCTCCCACGCCCGGCAATCGGGATGGTAAAGCGCCACGTCGAGCGGACGGAACTCTAGCCCGAACAGCCTGTGCGCGCAATCGAACGCCGCCGCGATCATCGCGTCGAGCGACAGGTACGGTTTCACCGCGGCCTCATCGAGATCGTGCTCCGCCTGCCGCCGCTTCTCGGCGTAGTAGCGCCAGTCCCACGGCTCCAGATCGCCGTTGATCCCGTCCGCGCGCATCATCGCGGCGAGCCGCTCGGCATCGCGATCCGCCTGCGCGCGGGCGGGCGGCCAGACCGCCATCAGAAGGTCGCGCACCGCCTCCGGCGTCCCCGCCATCTGCGTCTCGAGCTTGTAGGCGGCAAAGCTCTCGTAGCCCAGCAGCGCCGCGCGCTCGGCCCGCAGCGCGAGGATTTCGGCGGCAATCGCCCGGTTGTCGGTCTCGCCGCCGGTCGCCCCGCGCGCGGCCCAGGCCTGAAAGGCGCGCTTGCGCAGATCGCGGCGGCTGGAAAACTGCAGGAACGGCACGATGAGCGAGCGCGACAGCGTGATGACCGGCCCGTCAACCCCCGCCTCGCGCCCCGCCGCGCGGGCATTGGCCACCACGAAATCCGGCAGCCCCTCGAGATCGCCCTCGCCGAGTTCCATCCGCCAGCCCGCCTCGTCGGCGAGCAGGTTCTGCGTGAAGGCCGTGCCAAGCTCCGCCAGCCGCGCCATGATCGCGCGCATCCGCGCCTCCGCCTCGCCGGCAAGCGCCGCGCCCGCCCGCACGAAGGCCCGGCGCGTGAGCAGCAAGAGCCGCGCCTCCTCGGGGCCCAGCCCGAGCGTGTCGCGCGCCTGCCACAGCGCCTCGATCCGGGCGAAAAGCGCCTTGTTGCCATACAGCTCCGACGACCACGCCGCGAGTTTCGGCGCGAACTCGCGCTGCAATGCCTGCCGCGCCGGGTTGCTGTCCGCCCCGGCGACGGTGAAGAACACCGACAGCACCCGGTCGAGCGCGCGCCCGGAAAACTCCAGCGCCTCGACCGTGTTGGAGAAATCGGGCGGCGCGGGGT
>CAJXKX010000218.1 GCA_913055965.1 uncultured Roseovarius sp. | reverse complement strand
CCCGTTGCGATGCACTTGCGTTCGGGACCGTCCGCGCGATCCCCGGGTTGCCCACCGCGACCCATGACTGACCCCGGGGCCTGAAAAATCAGGCCCCGGCCTCCTCTTCCGTCTCGCCGGTTTCGTCACCCTCGGCGGTCTCGTCCTCCTGCGGGACCAGGTCATCGGGATCGACCCAGCCCAGCATCACGCGCGCGGTCATCACCATGTCCTGCGCCTCTTCGAGCGAAACGTCGAAGGGCTCGAGAATGCCGTCATCCTTGACGCGCACGCCATCATCCGAAGTCCAGCCCCCGGCCAGTTCCCAATCGGCGCAGGTGGCGAAATCCTCGAGCGATTTCACATCGTCCTGTGCCAGCGCCAACACCATCTGCGGGCTCAGCCCCTCGAAGCCGATGAGGCTGTCCTCGGCGCCCAGCGCGCGCGCCTTTTCCAGCGCCTCGGCGGCCTGCGCCTCGAGCACATCGCGCGCCCGCGCCTGAAGCTCGCCCGCGGTCTCCTCGTCGACCCCGTCGATGGTCAGAAGCTCGTCAAGCTCGACATAGGCGACCTCCTCGAGCGTGGTAAAGCCCTCGGCCACCAGCAACTGCGCGAAGAACTCGTCGAGATCGAGCGCATCCATGAACAGCTGCGTGCGCTCCTCGAAATCCTTCTGGCGGCGCTCGCTGTCCTGCGCCTCGGTCATGATGTCGATATCCAGACCGGTCAGTTGCGAGGCAAGCCGCACGTTCTGCCCGCGCCGCCCGATCGCCAGCGAAAGCTGATCCTCGGGCACCACCACCTCGATACGCTGCGCATCCTCGTCGATCACCACCTTGCTTACCTCGGCGGGCTGCAACGCGTTGACGAGGAAGGTCGCCTGATCCTCGTTCCACGGGATGATGTCGATCTTCTCGCCCTGAAGCTCGTTGACCACCGCCTGCACGCGGCTGCCGCGCATGCCGACGCAGGCGCCCACCGGGTCGATCGAGCCGTCGTAGGAGATCACGGCGATCTTGGCGCGGCTGCCGGGATCGCGGGCCACGGCCTTGATCTCGATGATGCCGTCGTAGATTTCCGGCACTTCCATCTTGAACAGTTCGGCCATGAATTCGGGCGCGGTGCGGCTGAGGAAGATCTGCGGGCCGCGCTGCTCGCGGCGCACGTCCTTGACAAAGGCGCGGATGCGCTCGCCGGGGCGATAGGCCTCGCGCCCGATCTTCTCGTTGCGGCGCAGCATCGCCTCGCCATAGCCCTGAAGCTCGACGACGACATTGCCGTATTCCTCGCGCTTGACGACGCCGTTGATGATCGTGCCCGCGCGGTCCTTGAATGCCTCGTACTGCCTGTCGCGCTCGGCCTCGCGCACCTTTTGCAGGATCACCTGCTTGGCGCTCTGCGCCGCGATCCGGCCCATTTCCACCGGCGGCACCGCCTCGTGAAACTCGTCGCCCACCTGCGGCGCGCCCGCTTCCTCGGGGTCGATCCGGGCACCGTCGCGAATCCAGAATTCATCGCGCCCCTGCGCGGGCTTGGCGAAATAGGCCTTGGCCTGCTCGGGGGTGAACTCGGCCTGATAATTCTCCAGCGCCTCCTCCTCGACAACGGTGCGCACGCGGGTAAAGGCCGCGCGCCCGGTCTTGCGGTCGATCTTGACATGGATGTCCATCTCGGCCCCGTAACGGCTCTTGGCGGCGCGGGCGAGGCTCTCCTCCATCGCGTCGATCACCAGGCCGGGGTCGATCATCTTTTCGCGCGCCACGGCTTCCGCAGTCTGCAAAAGCTCAAGCTGGTTGGCGGATGTGATTGCCATGACTTCAGTCCTCCTCGGAACCGCTCTCGGTTTCTATCTCGTCAAATTCCTGCTCGTCGATGACACCCGCCGCCTTGCGCGCGCGCAGCATCTCGCGAATGAGCTCGTCGGTCAGCACCAGCTTGGCGTCGCTGAGCCAGTCGAATTGCAGCCCGATCGTGCCCTCGGCCACGTTGAGCATCACCTCATCGCCCTCGACACCGGCCAGAACGCCCTTGAACCGCTTGCGCCCGTCGATCGGTTCGGCGGTCTCGAGCTTGGCCTCGTAGCCCTCGAATTCCTCGAAATCCTTGAGCCGCGTCAGCGGCCGGTCGATGCCGGGGCTCGAAACCTCGAGCGTATAGGGATCGGTGATCGGGTCCTCCACGTCGAGAACCGCGCTCACCGCCGTGCTGATGGCGGCGCAATCATCCACCTCGATCCCGCCCTCGGGGCGGTCGGCCATGATCTGCAAGAGCTGCGTCTTGCCGCCCATCAGGCGCACGCGCACCAGCTCGAATCCCATGTCCTCGATCACCGGCGTGATGATCTCGGCCAGTCTGCGATCGATGGCGGCTTTGGCGATGAGGTCGTTGGTCATTGGTCCAAACAAAAAAAACGGGCGCGCGGCCCGTTGTCTTATCCGGTGGAACCGGCGGAAGGCCCGCGGTGCCGCTGTCAACCGCGCATATAGGCCCCTGCCGCGCGCTTTGCAAGCGGCGATTTCGGGCAGCCGCGCCCGCTCAGTCCTCGCCCCAGCCCTCCGACTGCATCTCGCGCAAGCGGCTCGCCGTGCGCCCGAACTCGAACGAGCCCTCGCCCTCGACATAGAGATATTCCGGCTCCGCCGCCGCCAGGCAGATGAGCCGCACCCGCGCCTCGTACAGCGCATCGACCAGCGTGACGAACCGCTTGGCCTCGTTGAAATTGGCGCGCCCCATCTGCGGGATGTTCTCCAGCACCAGGAGCCGCACCGCCCGCGCCAGCGCCAGGTAATCCGCAGGGCCCAAGGGCCGCCCGCACAGATCATAGAACGTGGCCCGCGCCACCCCGTTGTGAAAGGCCGGGATCGTCACCGCGCGCTTGTTGACGATGATATCGTGCGGCGCGGCGCGGCCGCCGGTCAGGTCCTGCCAGATGGTTTCGATCTCGCGCCGGTTCTCCGGCGTGACCGGCGTGAAATAGGTATCGGTGCCCGCGATCCGGTCCTGCCGGTAATCGCGCGGCCCTGCCATCTCGCGCACCACCATCCGTTCCTTGATCAGCGCGATGAAGGGCAGGAAAAGCTGCCGGTTCAACCCGTTCTCGTAGAGATCGTCCGGCACCCTGTTCGACGTGGTGACGACCACCACCCCCGCTTCGAACAGCGCCGTGAACAGCCGCCCGACGATCATCGCGTCGGTGATGTCGGTGATCTGCATCTCGTCGAAGGCCAGGAGCCGCACGGATTGCGCCACCTCCGCCGCAACCGGTGCCAGCGCATCCGCTTCGCCCCGCGCCCGCGCGGCATGGAGACCGGCGTGGATTTCCTGCATGAAGGCGTGGAAATGCACCCGCCGCTTCGGCACGTCGATGCTCTCGGCAAAGAGGTCCATGAGCATCGACTTGCCGCGCCCCCCCCCGCCCCAGAGATACAGCCCCTTGGGCGGCTCGGGTGCGCGGCGGAACCAGCCCTTGCGCACCGGCTCGGCCAGCGCCGCGCGGATGCGCTCGAATTCCGGAAGGATGGCCTCCTGCGCCGGGTCGCGAGCAAGGGTGCCCTCGGCCACGAGGCGGTCATAGATTTGGGGCAGCGTTTCCAAGACGGGCCGCCGCTCAGGATCGCTCGGCCAGCCGCGTCATCACGCGGACGAGTTCGGCGCTGATTCCCGGCTCCGAGAGCGCATGCCCCGCCATCGGCACCATCCGCAGATCGCAGGACGGCCAGCGATCGGCCAGCCGGTGCGCCGCGGCGGGCGGGCAGATCATGTCATATCGGCCCTGTACGATGGTGCCGGGCACATGCGCGATCCGGTCCATCTGGTCGAGGATATGCCCGTCGCGTTCGAGGAAGCCGGCATTCATGAAGTAATGATTCTCCAGCCGCGCGAAAGCGCGCGCGTAATCGGCGGGCGCGTCGCCGCCGGTGCCGGTGGATTGCACCGTGGCCAGCGCGTTCTCCCAGGCCGACCACGCCTTGGCATGGGTGATCTCCTCGCCCATGTCGCCGGAAAACAGCCGCTTGTGATAGGCCGCGATCAGGTCGCCGCGTTCGGCCTCGGGAATGGGAGCGATGAACCGCGCCCATGTCTCGGGCCAGAATGCCGCGGCCCCCCCGCCATAGAACCAGTCGAGCTCGGCCCGCGTCATGGTGAACACGCCACGCAGCACGAGGTGGCGCGCGCGCTCGGGATGGGTCTGCGCATAGATCAGCGCCAGCGTGGCCCCCCAGCTTCCGCCGAACACGATCCAGGCGTCGATGCCCAGCGCCTCGCGGATACGCTCGATATCCGCGACCAGGTGCCAGGTCGTGTTGGCCTCGATGCTCGCATGCGGGCGCGAGCGCCCGCAGCCGCGCTGATCGAACAGCACGATCCGGTAGATGGCGGGGTCGAAATAGCGGCGCATCGCCGGGCTCGACCCGCCCCCCGGCCCGCCATGCAGCACCACGACCGGCACGCCATCGGCACGCCCCGACTGCTCGACATAGACGGAATGCCCGTCACCCACGTCCAGCATCCGCCGGTCGAAGGGCTCCACCGGCGGGTGGAGCCCGTCACCCACGTCCAGCATCCGCCGGTCGAAGGGCTCCACCGGCGGGTGGAGGTATTGCACTGCGCTCTTATGGCTCGCGACTCTGTCCATTGCCGTCCTATATACCGCCCATGCCCCATTGAGCCAGAGGGAGACGGGAATGCAAACCGCCCAGAGCACGATAGACCCCGCCGAGGTCGCGAAATTCGAGGCGATGGCCGCCGAATGGTGGGATCCGAACGGCAAGTTCAAGCCGCTGCATATGCTCAACCCGTGCCGTCTCGACTACATCACCACCCAGATCGCCGCCGAGTTCGACCGCGACCTGTCGGGAGAGCGGCCTTTCGCAGGGCTGCGCCTGCTCGATATCGGCTGCGGCGGCGGGCTCC
>CAJXKX010000217.1 GCA_913055965.1 uncultured Roseovarius sp. | reverse complement strand
CAGATCGGGGCGCATGGAACAGAAATAGAACATCCGCCCGTCACGGCAACTCTTTTTCCCCGCCCGCATCGAATCGGACTGGCCTCGGGGCGGGCAGTTGACTAGATAGCCCTCTGAATTGCTGTCAAAGGGAGAGCCGCGCATCATGGCGAAGATCACCTATATCGAGCATAACGGCACGCGCCACGAGGTCGAGGTGGCCAATGGCCTGACGGTGATGGAGGGGGCGCGCGACAACGGCATCCCCGGCATCGAGGCCGATTGCGGCGGGGCCTGCGCCTGCTCGACCTGCCATGTCTATGTCGATCCCGCCTGGGTCGGCAAGCTGCCGCCGCGCGAGGACATGGAAGAGGACATGCTCGATTTCGCCTACGAGCCCGACCCCGAGCGCTCGCGCCTGACCTGCCAGCTCAAGGTGAGCGACGCGCTCGACGGGCTGGTGGTGCAGATGCCCGAACGCCAGATCTGACGGCGATGCGCGGCCTCGCCCTGATCGCCGCGCTGCTGCTCCTGCCGGGGCTGGCGGCGGCGCAGGCGATCACCGCGGCCCGCTACACCGACCCCACCGACCGTTACGGCCACCGGGTGCTGGGCGCGGCCGGCGAATGGGCCGCGATGGAGCTTGCCCTCGACGACGGCACCACCCGCCGCGTCGCCCTGCCCGACACCCTCGTCTTCGAGGATATCGCGCCGCTGCTGGCCGATCTCGACGGCGACGGCGCGCCCGAGGTGATCGTGGTGGAATCGAGCCTGCGCGCGGGCGCGCGGCTCGCCATCCACGGCCCCGAGGGCCGCATTGCCGCCACCCCCCATATCGGCACGCGCAACCGCTGGCTCGCCCCCGTGGGCGCGGCCGATCTCGACGGCGACGGGCACATGGAAATCGCCTATGTCGACCGCCCGCATCTGGCGCAGGTGCTGCGGGTCTGGCGCTTCCGCGACGGCGCGCTCACCCACGTGGCCGACGCGCGCGGCCTGACCAATCACAAGATCGGCTGGGATTTCATCCCCGGCGGCATCCGCGAATGCGGCGACGGGCCCGAGATGATCACCGCCATCTCCGGCTGGTCGCAGATCGCCGCCACCCGGCTCGAGGGCGGCGCGCTCACCACCGCGCCCATCGGCCCCTATCGCGGCCCCGAAAGCCTCGACGCCGCCCTCGCCTGCCCCTGATTTTCTTCTGGCCCCAAATATCCCGGGGGGTCCGGGGGGCTGGCCCCAGCCGTTCTGGTTCGTGTGGTTGATAAACAAGGATAGTCGAACTCGATGCTCTACATGGCATCGATAAATCGAACGCTTTCGAGAGAAGGAGGCCTTTGCACAGTCAGGGGCTTTCGAAGAATTCCTCGGGGTGTGCCGTTCAAGTGACTCTGCTATTGCTATGCTCGACGTATCTCGATCGCTGTCTCGCACAGGGAAATCCCCGACGCATGCGCAATAATACTGCAACGTCCTTCATTCTCGAAGTAGGCGCCGATCTGAAACGAAAAGCTGGTAGTCATATACCCATCTTCCCGCTCGGGTGCACTTACCGCGATCCGCGCTTTCTCCTCTCCGTCAAAGATCAAACTGACAAAATACCCCACCCTCTCGTCGGATCGCTTTGTGACTGCGGTGAGCACATCGAAAACGATCTCTGCCGGAAATTCCTGCACATCCCACGCGCTCAACGCAAACCGTTTCACTGCGTGAGCGCCATTCTCGATGGCTGCGCCTTCGACGACCGTGAGGCAGCATACTCGCACATCTCTTTCTATCGCAGCGGCATCAATTTCGGGTAGATCGACTGTGAGGTAGCTATCGCCTGACAGCGCTCCGTCGGCCTTGGGTGTGACTGGCTCAGTACTGCCGTCAGGAGCAATTCTTGCCAAGTAGCTCGCGCCGCCGATCTCCCCGGGCAGGCGTGCACCTCGGCCGACCACCACGCGATATGTGCCTTCTTGGAGAAATTCCTTGCCAAGATGGATGTCGCCACCGTCGCCGCCTCTGCCACCGACGGCATCATCGCCTATGGCAGGAGCTCCGCCTCCTCCGGAGCCAGGGGGGCGTTCATCTGGGGTTCTGTGCAAAGCCTCATTCCATGGAATGAGTGTCGAAGCTTCCGCCAGTCTGCCGACTTTATGGACGCGACCCCCATCTCCACCACTTCCACCTTGGGCATTGGCCCCGATCGCGGCGCCCCCGCCGCCGCCGGCCCCAGGAGCTGCGCCTCCTTCGCCGCCCATGTTCACCGTTTCAGCCGTGATGATCACGTTTGTTTGGGCAATAGCCTCCAAGTCGTCCGACGCTAGTGAATTGCCTTCTTCCCTCTCCTGAGCGGCCTTCCACGCTTTCAGCAAGTCGTGTGTGTAGAATTCCTCGTTCCGGCGATCATCCACGACGGCGTGATGCTTTCGACAAAGAAGCAGGAGGTTGCTGTCGCTTCTATTTTCTTCGGGGCATTGGGATGCATCCCACCTCGGGCCGTTCTCCCGCCGAGCGTGGATGTGGCATACTTCGGTGTTGCAGATTTTTATACCCGTATTCCGATCAACCTCGATGTAAGGCTCGTTACAATCAGGGAATGCGCAATACCGACTGCTGCCGTACAGCTTGTAGACCGTTGATGCTGTTGGTTTAGGATGCTCCATTTACGTTCTCACAGTACCTTATTATGCGGCTGAGATGGTACTATTCTTCCTCTCAGTAAATGAGCGTCCTGTTCGCGCTTAGCACGACCACACGAATCAGAACGGCTGGGGCTGGCCCCCCGGCGCGCCCTCACCCGACATCGGTCCGCCCCCGCCGGTCGGCGCGCAGTGCGGCATAAAGCACATGCGTGCGCCAGCGCCCGTTGATCTGCAGATAGCTCTGCGCCACGCCCTCGTACTTGAAGCCGCATTTCTCCAGCAGCCCGCGCGACGCGGCGTTCTCGGGCAGGCAGGCGGCCTCGATCCGGCTGAGGTCCAGCCGCTCGAAGGCATGGTGCACCACCCCCGCGATCGCCTCGCCCATGTAGCCCTGCCGCGCATGGCGCGCGCCGATCCAGTAGCCAAGATTGCCCGCCTGCGCCGGGCCGCGCCGGATATTGTCGAGCGTGATCGCCCCCAGGAGCACCCCGTCCTCGCGCCGGATGAGAAAGAGCGGCAGCGCGCTGCCCCCGGCGATCACCCGCTGCGCCCACCACACCCGGTTGGAGAAGCCCTTGCGCGACAGGTGATCGGGGGCCCAGGCGGGCTCCCACGGGATCAGGAAATCGGCGCTCTCGGCGCGCAGCGCGCTCCAGTCGCGGAAATCCGCCATCACCGGCTGGCGCAGGGTCAGACGCTCGGTCTCGATCCTGACCGGCCGGCGCGGCAGGAACAGCATCAGGCCGCGCGTCGCGCGTCGAGCCGCGCGAGATCGGGCGCTCCCGCCACCGGCCCGTAGAGCGCCAGCGCCGCCGGGGCCTCGGCCACCGTGGTCCCGGCCACCCGCCGAACATCGCCAAGCGTGACCGCGTCGATCCGCTCGACCACCTCGGTCACATCCGGCACCCGGCCCCAGATCTGCAGCATCCGCGCCAGCCGTTCGGCGCGGTTGCCGGGGCTTTCCAGCCCCATCAAGAGCCCCGCCTTCATCTGCGCCCGCGCGCGCTCGATCTCGGCCGCGCTCAGGTCGTCGGCGGCGCGTTTCATCTCGTCGATGGTGATCTGCGCCAGCTCACCGACCGAATCCGCGGAGGTGCCGGCGTAGATCGTCATCATGCCCGTATCGGCATAGGCCCCGCCCTGCGCAAAGATCGTGTAGCACAGCCCCCGCCGCTCGCGCACCTCCTGGAACAGCCGCGACGACATCGAGCCCCCGAGCGCGGTGGCATAGATCTGCGCCGCGTGAATATCCGCGTGGCCGTAATCGGGCCCTTCGAAGGCCAGCGCCATATGCGCCTGTTCCAGCGCCTTCTCGCGCCGCACCTCGCCACCGGTGAACCGGGCCTGCGGCGCCTCGACCAGCGGCGCGGGCACCATGTCGCCGAACATCTCCTCGGCCATGCGCACCAGCGCGTCGTGATCCACCGCCCCCGCCGCCGCGAGCACCATCTGCCCGGGCCGGTAATGGCGGTCCACGAACCCCTCCAGATCGGGCCGGGCAAAGCCGCGCACCCGCTCCTCGGGGCCCAGAATGGTCCGGCCCAGCGGATGATCAGGATAGGCCCGTTCCTGCAACCAGTCAAAGATGATGTCGTCGGGCGTGTCGAGCGCCTGCCCGATCTCCTGCAGGATCACGCCGCGTTCCACCTCGATCTCGCGCGCGTCAAAGGCCGGGTTGCGCAGGATATCGGCCAGCACGTCGGTCGCCAGCCCCACATCTTCCTTCAGCACCCGTGCGTAATAGGCCGTCACCTCGCGGCTCGTATAGGCGTTGATATAGCCGCCTACATCCTCGATCGCCTCGGCGATCTGCACCGCGCTGCGCCGCGCCGTGCCCTTGAACGCCATGTGTTCGAGGAAATGCGCGATGCCGTTCTGCCGCGCCTCCTCGTGGCGCGCGCCGGCCAGCACCCAGACGCCCACGGCGGCCGATTGCAGCCCCGGCATGGCCTCGGTGACGATGCGGAATCCGTTGGGAAGGGTGGTCAGGTTGACACTCAATTGGCGATCCGTTCCTTGATCAGGGTCTCGATGGCCGCGAGGTCGTTGCCGACCCGCGTCAGGCGTTCCGGGCGGTCATACAGGTCTGCCATGCGCCCGGGCAAGGGGGGATGGATGCCGCTCGCCTCCTCCACCGCCGCCGGGAACTTGGCGGGATGCGCCGTGGCGAGCGTGATCATCGGCACGCCGGGCGCGCGTTGCGCCTCGGCCACATGCACGCCCACGGCGCTGTGCGGGCACAGCAACTCGCCGCTGCGCTCCCATGTGGCCCGGATCGCGGCGCGGG
>CAJXKX010000216.1 GCA_913055965.1 uncultured Roseovarius sp. | reverse complement strand
GACCTTGGCGCCGAGCCGGAACAGGATGTTCCGGATGACGATGCCGGCCTGGTAGCCGGCGACGTGGGTGAACTGGAGGCCGCCAGCCGCGTCGCCGCTATCCCCGAGGTGCGGCAGGCATTGCTGGATTTCCAGCGCGCCTTTGCCCGGCGGGCGGGCGGTGCGGTGCTGGATGGCCGCGATATCGGCACGGTGATCTGCCCCGAGGCCGAGGTGAAGCTGTTCGTCACCGCCTCGGATGGCGCGCGCGCCCGCCGCCGCCACAAGGAAATGTGCGAGTCCGGCTACGTGACGACGCTCGACGAGGTGATGGAGGACTTGCGCCAGCGCGACGCCCGCGACAGTGCCCGCGCCGAGGCCCCCTTGAGACCGGCAGAGGATGCGCTGATGCTCGACACGTCCGAGATGACCATCGAGCAGGCGGTGGCGGCGGCGGTCGCGGCGGTGGATGCCGCGCGGGGCTGAGCGGTGTCACCCGGCGGGAATTCGCGCATGGGTTTGCGTGCGCGGGCATGGCTTTTAGGTTGGCGGCGTGATCGCGGCCCTTTGCCGTGACGCGACACCCCCGAGACCGAAGGAGGCTCCATGACCGCCAGAACCGCCCTGAAGGCAACCAGCACCGCCCTCGCACTGGCCTTCGCCGCAGCCCCGATGACCGCTCTTACCGTGCAGACCGCCACTGCGCAGCAGGACGCGGCCTATTCGGCGGATGAACTCGACATCTTTACCGAGGCGCTGCTGCGTGTGGCCGATGTGCGGCAGAAATACACGGCGCGGATGCAAGCCGCCGAGACCGAGGAACGGCAGGCCGCTCTCGTCGAGGAGGCCAATGCGGAGATCGTGACGGTGATCGAGGAGACCGACGGGATCACGCTGGAACGCTATACCGTGATCGCCAAGGCGGCGAACGAGGACCAGAGCCTCAACCAGCGGATCGTCAAGCGTGTGCAGGCCATGACCGAACAGGGCCAGTAAGCATGGCACGGGCCGGGACCGCCCGTGCGATCCCGGCCCGGCCTTTTCCCGTCAGCTTCCCGCGTTGGGGAAGAACAGTTGCTGGCCGTCCACCTTGTAGCCCGCGATGGCGGCCTGCCCCTCGTCCGAGAGCACCCAGTCGATGAAGGCCTGCCCGGCCTCGGCCTTGACGTTGTCATGCTTCTCGGGGTTCACGAGGATGATGCCATACTGGTTGAACATCTTCGGGTCGCCCTCGACCGCGATCTGGTAATCGCCCTTGTTGCCGAAGGCGATCCAGGTGGCGCGGTCGGTCATGATATAGGCGTCCATCGCCGTGCCGGTGTTGAGCGTCGCGCCCATGCCCGAGCCTGTTTCGCGATACCAGCCGCCCGAGGCCGCCTGCGCGTCGATCCCGGCCTCTTTCCACAGCCGCAGCTCGGCCTTGTTGGTGCCGCTGTCATCGCCGCGCGAGGCAAAGGGCGCCTCGGCCTCGGCGATCCTGGTGAGGGCCGCGACCACGTCGCTCATCCCTGCCACGCCGGCCGGATCGGAGGGCGGGCCGACGATGACGAAATCGTTGTACATCACGTCCGCGCGGGAGACCCCATGCCCCTCGGCCACGAATTTTTCTTCGGCGGGTTTGGCATGGACAAAGAGCACGTCGCCATCGCCGTTGGCGGCGTTCTTGATCGCCTGCCCCGTGCCCACGGCCACGACCCGCACTTCGATGCCGGTCTTGTCCTCGAACATCGGCAGGATGTGATCGAAGAGGCCCGAATTCTGCGTCGAGGTGGTGGATTGCACCACGATGAATTCGTCCTGCGCCTGCGCGGCAGTGGTCCCGAGGGCCAGCGTCGCGCCGAGGGCAAGCGAAAGAAGATGACGTCTGAACATTGCACGCTCCGTGTTGGTTTGGGGTCAGTCTGGTTTCGCGGTATAGAGCCGCCCCTGCGTCCAGGCGCGGGCGGCCTCCGAGCGCGGCGCGCCCAGAACCCGGTCGAGCGGGCCGCGCTCCGCGACGCGCCCGGAATGGAGAAAGATCACCTCGTCGCCCATGCGCCGGGCCTGGCCCATGTCATGGGTGACCATGACGATGGTCACGCCGCGCGCATGGGCGGCGTTCACCAAATCCTCGATCATCTGGGTCGAGGCCGGATCAAGGCTGCTGGTCGGCTCATCGAGGAACAACAACTCCGGTTCGCACACCAGCGCGCGGGCCACCGCGAGGCGCTGCTGCTCGCCGCCCGACAGCACCCGCGCGGGATGCGTCGCCAGATCGGTGAGCCGCGCCATCTCGAGCGCCTCTTGCGCACGTTCGGCGCGGGCGCGGCCCGCGAGACCGTGGACCTTGAGCGCGAAATTCAGGTTGGCGAGCACCGAGCGGCGCAGCATCACCGGGCGCTGAAACACCATCGCCTGCGCGCGCCGCGCCGCGCGGTCGGGGGCGTGGCCACGCCAGAGCACCTGCCCCGCAGCGGGTGTGAGCAGCCCGTGCAGCAGCCGCAGCAGCAGGCTCTTGCCGCTGCCATTCGCCCCCATGACGAGGGTGCGTTTGCCCGGCTCGACGCCCACGTCGATGCCATGGATGAGGTCTTGCCCGCCCGCAGAGAAGCGCAGGCCGCGCGCCTCGAGCAGCGGGGCCGCCTCGACGGGGTTCTCTGTAAGGATATCCATCACCGTGTCACGCATAGGCCGCCCGCACCGCCGAGGCCCGAAGCGCCATGACAAGCGCATTGACGATCACCGCCAGCACCAGAAGCAGCACGCCAAGCGCCAGCGCCAGTTCCAGATTGCCCTTGGAGGTCTCCAAAGCGATGGTCGTGGTCATCACCCGCGTGACGTGGTTGATGTTGCCGCCCACGATCAGCACCGCGCCCACCTCGGCCACTGCGCGGCCAAAGCCTGCAAGCGCAACCGTCAGCAGGCTGTAACGCGCGTCCCACAACAGTGCCGCCACCCGTTCTCGCGCCGTCAGGCCGAAGGAGGCGAATTGCTCGGCATACTCGCCGTGCAGGTCCTCGACCACCTGCTTCGTCAGCGCCGCCACGATGGGGGTGACGAGGATGGTCTGCGCGATGATCATGGCGGACGGGGTGTAGAGCAGGCCGAGGATGCCCAACGGCCCCGCATTGGACAACATCAGGTAGACGAAGAGCCCCACCACCACCGGCGGCAACCCCATCAGCGCGTTGAGCAGCACCGTCACCGCGCCGCGTCCGCGAAAGCGGAAAGCGCCCACCACCGCGCCCAAAGGCAGGCCGATCAGGCAGGCGATGGCCACCGCCGTCAGCGTCACGCGCAGCGACAGAAGCACGATTTCGCTCAGGTCCCGGTCCCATGTCAGGATCAGGCCGAGCGCCTCTGTCATGATGTCGCCAAAGCTGAACAAATGCGTTTTCTCCCCTCGACGGGAAAAAAACCACAAAAACACATATCAATCCAGAGCGAATTTGCCCGCATGTTCAGGCGGGCCGCAACCGCCAGAGGCGCAGGGGCTGGTGCAGTTCGGGGCCTTTGGGGCCTTCGGTCGCGTGGCGCGCAAACAGCCGGGCGATGGTCTCGCGCTGCGCCTCGGCCACCGCGCGGCGGGCGGGGTCGACGCGGGCAAGGGTGTCTATGAACGCCTCGGTGTCGGCCACCGGCGTGGGCCGCGACCATGTTTCCGGCGCGGGGCCGGTCGCTGCCCCCGCCGAACAAATCGCATCAATCGCGGCGATGGCGGCGCGGCGGATTTCCGTTTCATCCTCGACAGGGCGCATCACCTCGAAGAACGGCCCCTCGGCCAGTGGCTCGATCACGATCACCTCGCCCCCCGGGCGCAGCACGCGCAGCGCCTCGCGCAGGGCCTGCCCCATCAGCGGCACCGGCACATGATGCAGGGAGTTGAGGAAGATGCAGGCATCGAAACTGCCGGGATCAAAGGGCAGCGCCTCGGCCCCGGCGACCGTGAACCACGCCTCGGGAGCGGTCTCTTGCGCCGCCGCGACGGCGTCCGGTGCGGGGTCGATCCCGGTCACGGCAAGGCCCCCGCGGAGCAGCAACCGCGCAAGCGCGCCCTCACCACAGCCGATATCGAGCACGTCGCGCGCGCCGGTCTCTGTCAGGATCGCCGCGAGTCTTGCACCGGTATCCATGTCAGTCCCCTCCGAATTCGTCGCGCAGCGCATCCGTATGCGCGCCGAGGCCCGGCACCGGGCCCGGCGTGGCGGGCGTGTTGTCGATCAGCGCGCCGGGGGCGAGCATCCGCACCGGGCCGCTTGGCGTCTCGACCGTGACATAACGATTCTGCGGGTGGCGCGCGACGTCCTCCATCTCGCTGACACGGCCATAGGCGATGCGCGCGGCGCGCAGGCGGTCGGCCATCTCGTCGCGGGGCAGGGCGGCAAAGACCGGGCGCAGCACCGCGTCGAGGGCGGTACGATTGGCGACGCGGTTCGAGTTGCTGTCAAAGCGTGGATCGCGGGCGAGCGCGGGCTGCCCCAGGATCGTCTCGCAGAAGGTGGCCCATTCGCGTTCGTTCTGGATCGAGATCAGCACGGATTTGCCGTCGCTGCCCTCATAGACACCGTAGGGCGCGATGGTGGGATGGTTCAGCCCCGCACGTGGCGGCACCTTGCCGCCATAGGCATATTGCAGGAAAGGAACGTTCATCCAGTCGCTAAGCGCGTGAAAGAGCGACACCGCGATATGCCGCCCCTTGCCGGTGGTGGACCGCCCGATCAGCGCCTCGAGCACCGCCTGATAGGCGGTCATCCCCGCCGCGATGTCGCAGACTGACACGCCCGTGCGCGCCGGCCCCGCCGCGTTTCCGGTGATCGACGACAGCCCGGTTTCGGCCTGCACCAGCAGGTCATAGGCCTTGAGATCGGCGAGCGGCCCCTCCTCGCCATAGCCCGAGATCGACACGGTGATGAGGCGCGGATAGGCGGCGCGCAGCCGGTC
>CAJXKX010000215.1 GCA_913055965.1 uncultured Roseovarius sp. | reverse complement strand
GGGGATGCACCCGGCCTCGATCGGCAACATCGTCTACAACGATCTCGCGCTCGGCCCCTGCACAGCCGTGGCGGCGGTGGAAATCCTCAAGACGCTGCCGCTGCGGCTCGAAGGGCTGGACGTGACGGTGATCGGCCATTCCGAAATCGTGGGCAAACCCATCGCCTTCCTGATGATGGGACTGGGCGCCACGGTCACGGTGTGCCACCACATGACACGGTCTGTGCCGATGCATTCGCGCGCCTCCGACGCGGTCTTCGTCGCGGTCGGCAAGCCGGGGCTGGTGACGGGCGAGATGCTCAAGCCCGGCGCGGCGCTGATCGATATCGGGATCAACCGGGTCGAGACGCCCGAGGGCGCGCGCACCGTGGGCGACGCCGATTTCGACAGTTGCGCCGAGGTGGCGGGCTGGATCACCCCGGTGCCGGGCGGCGTCGGGCCGGTGACCGTCTCGGTGCTGATGCAGAACGCGGTGCTGGCGACCCGGATGCAGATGGAAAGATACCGCGCGGCCTATACCGGCGCGGCGGAATAACGGAAAGGACACAAGGGCAATGAGCGCGACGATCATCGACGGCAAGGCCTTCTCGGCCACCATCCGTGAAAAGGTGGCGGGCCACGTGACCCGGCTGAAGGAGGCGCACGGCATCACCCCCGGCCTCGCCGTGGTGCTGGTGGGCGAGGACCCGGCCAGCCAGGTCTACGTGCGCTCCAAGGGCAAGCAGACCGTCGAGGCGGGGATGAACTCCTACGAGCACAAGCTGGATGCCGACACCTCCGAGGCGGACCTGCTGGCGCTGATCGACACGCTGAACAATGACGCCGCGGTGCATGGCATCCTCGTGCAGCTGCCGCTGCCCGGGCACCTCGATTCCGATCTCGTCATCAATTCCATCGACCCGGCCAAGGACGTGGACGGCTTTCACATCTCCAACGTGGGCCTTCTGGGCACCGGGCAGAAGAGCATGGTGCCCTGCACGCCGCTGGGCTGCCTGATGATGCTGCGCGACCATCACGGGTCGCTCAGCGGGCTCGACGCGGTGGTGCTGGGCCGGTCGAACATCGTCGGCAAGCCGATGGCGCAGCTTCTGCTGGGCGACAGCTGCACCGTGACCATCGCGCACTCGCGCACCCGCGATTTGCCGGACGTGGTGCGCCGCGCCGATATCGTGGTGGCCGCCGTGGGCCGCCCCGAGATGGTGCCGGGCGAGTGGATCAAGCCCGGTGCCACGGTGATCGACGTGGGCATCAACCGGATCGAGCGCGACGGCCGCAACGTGCTGGTGGGCGATTGCCATTTCGAAAGCTGCGCGGCGGTGGCAGGCGCGATCACCCCGGTGCCGGGCGGCGTGGGCCCGATGACCATCGCCTGCCTGCTGGCCAACACCGTCACCGCCTGCTGCCGCGCCAACGGCCTGCCCGAGCCCGAGGGGCTGACCGCCCGCGCTCGGCCCTCCGTTGCAAAAGGGAGGGAGCCCGCCATGAAAACCCACATTCTCGCCGCCACCGACGGATCGGACACCGCCAACCGCGCGATCGATCTCGCCGCCGAACTTGCCGCGAAATTCGAGGTGCCGCTGACCGTCGGCCATGTCCTGCAATTCGGCCGCCCCTCGCAAGAGCTGGCACGCATGGCAGAGGTCGAGCATATCGTGGACAGCGTGCAGAAGGCCCAGCAGGTCGATTTCAACATTCTCAGCGGTTCGGGCGGCGGCGATCTCTTCGCCACGTCGCGGCCCTCGTCGGACGTGGTGCGCATGATCACCCTGATGGGCGACGAGATCCTGCGCCGCGCCGCCGACCGCGCCCGCGCAGCCGGGGCCGACCGGGTCGATACGCTCACCGCCGATGACGACCCCGCCGACGGCATCCTCGACATGGCCCAACGGGCCGGGGCCGACATGATCGTGCTGGGCCATCGCGGGCTGGGGCGCATCCGCACTCTGCTCGCGGGCAGCGTCGCGCAGAAGGTCAACAACCACGCCGAATGCACCGTGGTCACGGTCCGCTGAGCCTGCAGGTTCAGCCCGGGGCGGCCCGCGCCGTCACCACCGAGACGAGCCGCGCCCGCGCATCCGGCAGCGGGCGCTCGCCCAGATGCGGCGCGAGGTGGTGGCGCAGGAAATGCCCGGTTACTTCAAGACCCTGTATGATCTCGCCGTCGGGCGCGGGTCCATCCCCCAACAGGCACGGCGGCAGCGGCAAGAGCCGGTCGGCCCACTCGCCCGCCCCCGCCCGCGACACCGCGCGCCCGGTCTTGGGTGATATGTAACTGAGATCGTTTGCCTTTTCCCCCATCACGGCACAGCGTCGCAGGTCGAGACCAAAGCCCATCTCCTCCAGCAGCGCCATCTCCCAATTGAGATAGGCCAGCGGCCAGATCTCCGGCTGATCCAGAAGGTCGAGCAAGATCAGGCTTTTGCGGTATAGCTGCCCATGCGCCTCGCGCTCGGGCAGCGCGAAACGCAACAGCGCGCAGACCGCGTTGAGCCCGGCCAGCGCCAGCCGGTCCGACATCGCCCAAGCCCTTGATTTCAGGGGCTCGACCCGAAACGTGCCCAGGTGGTCCTCCAGCCGCGCGCGCCATTCCACGTCCAGCTGCGCGCCGGGTTGCAGCACCGGCGCCATCCGGCGCGACGTGCCGCCGCGCACCACACCCGCGTGCCGCCCGCGCTCTGGTGTGAAAACTTCAATGATTACAGAGGTTTCACCGTGACGTCGCGTGCCCAGCAGGATGCCCTGATCGCGCCACTCCATCGCCTAGCCACCCAGGCCTTCGGTATCCAGCAGGTGCCGCCCCGCCCGATCCTCCACCTCGATCACCCACAGGTCCGGATCATGGCCGCGCTGCCGCGCAACCGCCGCGTCAACCTCCGCCTCGTCTCCTCCGGCGAGGGTGTGCCAGCTTCGCTCGCCGGTCATCAGGTCGATCGTGCGCTGATATAAATCCGCTTTTCCGTCCAACGTGTTGAGCTTGACCAGTACCGCGCCCGCCGTGTCGTCACCATGCGACACCACGAAAGCCGGGATATCGGCCAGGCGCAGCCGCGCAAGGTAGGCATCCACCCAGAACCGTGCGCTCAGCCGGGCCATGGCCCTCAGCCCCCGTCCTTGAAATCCAGCCCCATCTCGGAATAGCGCTCGGATTCGTCCATCCATCCGGATCGCACTTTTACCTGCAGGAACAAGTGGATACGCCGCCCGAGAAACGCTTCCAGCTCCTCTCGCGCGGCCTTGGAGACGGCCTTGATCGTCTCGCCCCTGTTGCCAAGGACGATCCCCTTGTGCCCGTCGCGCATCACGTAGATCACCTGATCGACGCGCGCGGAGCCGTCCTTGCGCTCGTCCCAGGCCTCGGTCTCGACGGTCAACTGGTAGGGCAGTTCCTGGTGCAGACGCAACGTCAGCTTTTCGCGGGTCATCTCGGCGGCGATCATCCGCATCGGCAGATCGGCGATCTGGTCCTCGGGATAGAGCCACGGCCCCTCCGGCACCTCGCCCGCGAGCCACGCGCGCAGATCGTCCACGCCATGCCCCTTCTCGGCGGAAATCAGGAAGGTCCGCTCGAACGCGAAGCGGTCGTTCATGTCCTTGGTGAGCGCCAGCAGGACGGGGGCCTCGACGCGGTCTATCTTGTTGATTGCAAGCGCGATCCTGCGACCCTTGGCGATACCCTGCAACCCCTCGAGGATACGCTCCACCCCGTCGGTGACGCCGCGATGCGCCTCGATCAGCAGCACCACGAGATCGGCATCCGCAGCCCCGCCCCAGGCGGCGGCGACCATCGCCCGATCCAGCCTGCGGCGCGGCTGGAACAGGCCTGGCGTGTCCACGAACACGATCTGGCTGTCGCCCTCCATCGCCACGCCGCGAATCCGCGCGCGGGTGGTCTGCACCTTGTGGGTGACGATGCTGACCTTGGCCCCCACCATGCGGTTGAGCAGGGTGGACTTGCCCGCGTTGGGCTCTCCGATCAGGGCGACGAATCCGGCGCGGGTGGTCATTCTTTCCGTCTTTCTTGCATTGCGGTTGGCCATTGGCTTAGTAACGTCGATAACTTGGTTTTTGGTCAGCGGGTAGCATAAATATGGAACTGGTCATTGGACTTCTCTTGGTCGCGATTTTGACCATCGTGGCCAAATCCGGAGCGAAATCCAAAAGGCCGACACGCGAGCGAAAGACGGTTTCGACACCGCTGGTCCCACGACGCCCCGCGCCACCGAGACCGTCTTCTTACGCGGAGCCAAAAACTGCACAACGCCTAAAAGGAAAGTGCTGGGTCATAGACGGAGACACGATAGTTATTGACAAGGTGCATATTCGGTTGGCGGGGATAGATGCGCCGGAACTGAACCATCCTTGGGGCCGCAGTTCGAAATCCGCGATGATCAGGCTTTGCAAAGGACAGGTCATTACTGCCGAACTCCATCCTGAGAGCACCTACGACCGCGCGGTTGCAACCTGCTATCTACCGGACGGGCGCGATCTTTCCGCAGAACTTGTGCGAATGGGGCTTGCGATTGATTGGCCAAAATTTTCGGGCGGACGCTACAAACATCTGGAGCCGGAGGGAATTAGGAAGAAACTCTGGCGCGCGGATGCAAAGCAAAAGGGACGTTACGATGA
Source organism: uncultured Roseovarius sp. (assembly GCA_913055965.1). Taxonomy (GTDB): domain Bacteria; phylum Pseudomonadota; class Alphaproteobacteria; order Rhodobacterales; family Rhodobacteraceae; genus Roseovarius. The sequence continues at coordinate 290 of CAJXKX010000215.1, read as the reverse complement.
ACGACGCCACGGCTAGCAGGGACTGTTGACATGATAGACACGAGTGTGCGCCGTCCCGTGTGTTCAGTCCGGCTGTAGTTTCCCCAGCAAGGCGCCCGCCGCCGCCTGTTCCGCCTGCCGTTTCGAGCCGGCGCTGGCCGTTGCGCGGGCGCCGGTGTCGAGCCGCGCCTCGATGGTGAAGCGCGGGGCGTGGTCGGGTCCGGTGCGGTCTGTCTCGACATAGGCGGGCGGGGCCAGCCCGCGCGCCTGCGCCCATTCCTGCAGGCTGGTCTTGGCGTCGCGCGCATCCG
>CAJXKX010000214.1 GCA_913055965.1 uncultured Roseovarius sp. | reverse complement strand
CGCCTCGGCCATGCCGTGCTAGCCCGCCAGCCGCGCGGGCAGGCCGCGCGCCCAGCCGCTGATCGTGCCCGCGCCAAGGCACACCACCATGTCGCCCGCCCGCGCCTCGGCGCGCACGAGGCGTTCGAGATCGTCCTCGGTGGCGACGGCGACCGCGTGACGGTGGCCGTGGCGGATGAGCCCCGCCACCAGGTCGTCGCGCGAGGCGCCGGGGATCGGGTCTTCGCCGGCGGCGTAGACATCGGCGATGCCCACCACGTCCGCCTCGTTGAAGCAGGCGCAGAAATCGTCGAAGAGCGACGAGAGCCGCGAATAGCGGTGCGGCTGGTGCACCGCGATGATGCGCCCCTCGCAGGCCTGCCGCGCCGCGCGCAGCACCGCCGCGATCTCGACCGGGTGGTGCCCGTAGTCGTCGATCACCGTCACGCCGCCGACCTCGCCCACGCGGGTAAAGCGGCGGTTGACCCCGCCGAAACTTGCCAGCGCGGCGCGGATGTCGGCGCGTTTCATGCCCAGATGCCGCGCAACCGCCACGGCGGCGAGCGCATTGGACACGTTGTGATCGCCCGGCATCGGCAGGCTGCACCCCTCGATCATCCGCCCCTCGGCCTGCAGCGCCACGTCGAAATGCGCGACGCCCCTCTCGTAGCGCAGGTTCACCGCGCGCACATCCGCCTGCGCGTTGAAGCCATAGGTCAGCACCCGGCGGTCGGTGATCCGGCCCACCAGCGCCTGCACCTCGGCGTGGTCGGTGCAGCACACGGCGAGGCCGTAGAACGGGATGTTCGAGACGAAATCGTGAAACCCCTGCCGCAGCCGGTCGAAATCGCCCCAGTGCTCCATGTGCTCGGGGTCGATGTTGGTGACGATGGCGACGGTGGCGGGCAGGCGGTTGAAGGTGCCGTCGCTCTCGTCGGCCTCGACCACCATCCATTCGCCCTGCCCCATCCGCGCGTTGGAGCCGTAGGCGTGGATCACGCCGCCATTGATCACCGTGGGATCGATCCCCCCCTTGACCAGCAGTTCGGCGACAAGCGTGGTCGTCGTGGTCTTGCCATGGGTGCCCGCCACCGCGATGTTGGACTTCAGCCGCATCAACTCGGCCAGCATCTCGGCGCGGCGCACGACGGGCAGGCCGCGCCTGCGCGCCTCGTCCAGTTCCGGGTTGCCCGGCTTGATGGCCGAGGAGATGACCACGACCTCGGCACCGTCGAGATTGCCGGCCCGCTGCCCCTCGAAGATGCGCGCGCCCATGCCCGCCAGCCGCTCGGTGATCGGGGTGGATTTCAGGTCGCTGCCCTGCACCTCGTAGCCGTGGTTGAGCAGCACCTCGGCGATCCCCGACATGCCGATCCCGCCGATGCCCACGAAATGCAACGGGCCCACATCGGTGGGCAGCTTGGTGGCTGCGTTCATGCGTTGGGTCCCCTGCCTGCGAGGTTCTCGACCATGTCGGCGAGGTGCTGCGGTGCGTCGGGCATGCCCTGCGCCAGCGCCGCCTGCGCCATGAGTTGCGCGCCGCGCGCATCGCCCAGCACGGCGGCGATCTGCTCGGACAGGGTCGCCTCGTCCAGCCGGTGCTCGGGAATGCGGATCGCGGCCCCCGCCTCGACCAGCCCGCGCGCGTTGGCGGTCTGGTGATCGGCGGCGGCGGCGGCATAGGGGATCAGGATCGCGGGCCGCCCGATCACCGCGATATCGGCGAGGCTCGACGCGCCCGCGCGGCTGATCACCAGCTGCGCCTCGCTGATCCGCGCCGGCACGTCACGAAAGAAGGGCTGCACATCGGCATCCACCCCCGCCCCCGCATAGGCGCGCGCCACGCGCTCGATATCCTCCTCGCGGGCCTGGTGGCTGACGCGGATGCGGCCCAGCATGTCGTCGGGCAACGCCGCGACCGCCCCCGGCACCACGTCGCTCAGGATGCGCGCCCCCTGGCTGCCGCCGATCACCAGCAGTGACATCGGGTAATCGCCCGGCGGGATATAGGGCGCGCCCCCGCGCTCCATCACCGCCGCGCGCACCGGGTTGCCGACATGCTCGGACCGGGCGCCCTCGGGCAGCTCGGTGGGCCAGGTGCCGCAGGCCACCACGTCCACCCGCCGCGCGAACAGCCGGTTCACCCGCCCGGGCACGCCGTTCTGTTCGTGCACCATGCGCGGGCGGCGCAATATCCACGCCGCCGCCAGCGCCGGGATCGTCGGATAGCCGCCGAAGCCCACCACCATGTCCGGTTTGTCGCGCAGCATCCGCAGCGTCGCGCCCAGCACGCCGCCCGCGATATGCAGCGGCGCCAGCAGCTTGTTGAACAGCGTGCCGCGCGCGAAGGTGGCGCTCGCCACCTGCTCGACCTCCACCGAATGGGGAAAGCCGCCGACATAGCGCGCGCCGCGCGCATCCGTGCTCAGCCGCACCCGCCAGCCGCGGCGCAGCATCACCTCGGCCAGCGCCTGCGCGGGGAACATGTGCCCGCCCGTGCCGCCCGCGGCGATCACCAGAAGAGGTTTGCCGTCGCTCATCGCCGCCCCCGCAGGATATCGCCGATCTGCCCCTGCGGCCGCGTCCGGGTCAGCGCCAGCAGCATCCCCATCGCCAGCCCCGCCGCCACGATGGACGACCCTCCATAGCTCACGAAGGGCAGCGTCATGCCCTTGGCGGGCAGAAGCCGCACGGCCACGCCCATGTTGATCATCGCCTGCGCCCCCAGCATCGCCACCAGCCCGGTGCCCGCCAGCCGGATGAACGGATCGCGCTCGCGGATGAGCCGCACCAGCGAGCGCAGCACGATCCCGGCATAGAGCGCGATGATCGCCAGCACGAGCACCAGCCCGTATTCCTCCGCCGCCACGGCGATGATGAAATCGGTATGCGCGTCGGGCAGCGACCATTTCACCTGCCCCTCGCCCACGCCCACGCCGAAGAACCCGCCCTCGCGGATCGCGTTGGTGGCAAAGCCCAGCTGCGTCGTGGGGTCCACCTCGGCGCTGAGAAAGCCGTCGATGCGGCGGGCGAAATGTTCGGAATGGGCATAGGCCACGCTGCCCGCGGCCACCACCGCCGTGGCCATGCCCATCAGCAGCACCACGGGCGCGCCGCTGACGAACCAGATCACGCCCCAGCCAAAGAGCACAAGCGCGGCCTGCCCGAAATCGGGCTGCATCGCGAGAAAGCCAAGGATCACCACCATCAGGCCAAAGGACCACAGCCGCCCCGGCGGCCCGCCCACCTCCTGGCTCGCCGCGATCATCCACGCCGCCGCCACCACGAAGGCGGGCTTGAGGAATTCCGAGGGCTGCACGCTGGCAAAGCCGAGGCTGTACCACCGCACCGCCCCCTTGCCGAAATCGGTGCCGAAGACCGGCAGCATCATCACCGCGCCGAGCGCCGCGAGAAAGCCCAGCACCGCCAGCCGCCGCACCGTCTCGGGGCGCAGCATCGACACCACCATCATCGCGCCCAGCGCCAGCGCGCCGAACACGATCTGCCGCTGCACGTAGTGAAAGGGGGCAAAGCCGTTCTTTTCCGCCAGCGGCACCGAGGCCGCGAGCCCCAGCAGGATGCCGATGGCAAACAGCATCAGCACCGAAAAGAACGACCAGCGGTCGATCGTGCGCCACCATCTGGGAAGAACGGGATCCTCGTCCCGCAGGGGCACCGCCCCGTAGACCATTTCCGTCATCTGCCTGCCGCCTCGATCTGCGCGCCCCTTTGCGGGGTCTCGGGCCACAGTCTAGCCGCAAACGCCGCCCGAGACCAGAGCGAACCCCCTTGCCTTTCGGCGGGTTTTCGCGTCTGAGACGCGTCATGGCACAGGCGGTCGATACGCTCATCCTCGGGGCCGGCGCAGCGGGCATGATGTGCGCCGCCCACGCCGCCGGTAGCGTGCTCGTAGTGGATCACGCCCGCGCACCGGGCGAGAAGATCCGCATCACGGGCGGCGGGCGCTGCAACTTCACCAACCTGCACACCGCGCCCGGGAATTTCCTGTCCGCCAACCCGCATTTCTGCAAATCGGCGCTGGCGCGCTATACGCAGTGGGATTTCCTCGATCTCGTCGGGCGCCACGGCATCGCCTGGCACGAAAAGACGCTGGGGCAATTGTTCTGCGACGGGCGCGCCACGCAGATCACCGGCATGCTGCTGGACGAGATGCGCGCCGCGGGCGCCGATCTGTGGCTCTCGACACGGCTTGCGGACCTCTCGCATGACGGCAGCCGCTTCCGCGCGGTGCTCGAGCGCGAGGGCGCGCAGGTGGCGGTGACGGCGCGCCATCTCGTGCTGGCGACGGGGGGCAAGTCGATCCCGAAGATGGGCGCGACCGGGCTGTCGTGCGAGATCGCGCAGCGCTTCGGCCACGCGCTGACCGAGACGCGGCCCGCGCTGGTGCCGCTCACCTTTTCCGACGCGCCCTTCGCGCCGCTGTCGGGCACCGCCCTGCCGGTGCGCGCCGCCTGCAACGGCACGGCGTTCGAGGAGGCGGCGCTCTTTACCCATCGCGGGCTGTCGGGGCCCGCGATCCTGCAAATCTCGTCCTACTGGCGCGAGGGCGAGGAGGTGGCGCTCGATCTCGATCCCGGCGGCACGCTTTTCGACGCGTTGCGCCGCGAACGGCAGGCACGCGGGCGGCGCAACCTCACCACCGTGCTGGCGCAGCACCTGCCGGGCAAGCTGGTGGCGCATCTCGCCCCCGCGCTCGGCCTCGCGGGCAATCTCGCCGACCAGTCCGACGCACGGCTGGGGCAGATCGTGGGCGCGCTGCGCGACTGGCGCCTGCGGCCCGCGGGCAGCGAGGGGTATCGCACCGCCGAGGTGATGCTGGGCGGGATCGACACCGCCGGGCTGAGTTCGGCGACGATGGAATCGCGCCACCTGCCGGGGCTCTATGCCATCGGCGAGGCGGTGGACGTGACCGGCTGGCTGGGGGGCT
>CAJXKX010000213.1 GCA_913055965.1 uncultured Roseovarius sp. | reverse complement strand
CTGTTCGAGATAGGGCAGCGAGATGTCCTGCCGCCTCGACACCTCGCCCAGCGTGACCACCTGGCCCTCGGGCTGCAGCGCGATATCCACCAGCGCCACCATCGCGTAACGCCCCTTGGTGCTGAGTTTCATGTCCCTTCCTCCCCGATCCGGAGCGACACAGATTGACCTCGGACCGCACAGGGCTTATCTCGGCGGTCAGCCATGGCGATGCCGATGGCCCCGCTTGCCTAGTGCGCGGGGCCGGTGCCGTCAAGAAAATCGCCCGCGCAGGACAGGGACATAAAGAGAGCATAAATGCCCGAGGTAATCTTTCCCGGCCCCGAGGGCCGTCTCGAAGGCCGGTATCACCCGCAGCGCGAGCGCGACGCACCGATCGCCATCATCCTGCACCCGCACCCGCAATTCGGTGGGACGATGAACAACAAGGTGGTCTACAACCTGCATTACGCCTTTCACAAGATGGGCTTTACCGTCATGCGGTTCAATTTCCGCGGCGTGGGGCGCAGCCAGGGCGAATACGATCAGGGCGTGGGCGAGCTTTCCGATGCCGCCTCGGCGCTCGACTACCTGCAATCCATGAACGCCAATTCCAAGCATTGCTGGGTCGCGGGCTTTTCCTTCGGGGCGTGGATCGGGATGCAGCTCCTGATGCGGCGGCCCGAGATCACCGGCTTCGTCTCGGTGGCTCCGCCCGCCAACATGTACGATTTCTCCTTCCTCGCGCCCTGCCCCGCCTCGGGGCTGGTGATCAACGGCAGCGCCGACCGCGTGGCACCGCCCGCCGACACCGCGCATCTCGTGGCCAAGCTCAAGGAGCAGCAGGGCATCACCATCACCCACGAGGAAATCGAGGGGGCGGACCATTTCTTCCGCGAGCCCTACATGGAGACGATGGTCGATACCGTCACCGACTACGTCAAGCGGCGCCTGACCGAAACCACTCGCTGAGGCCGATCATGGGCGTGACCGAGGACCTTGCCGACGAACTCGCCCGCGACGTCATCAAGGCGATCGACGCGACAGGCGACGAGGATATCATAGCCGAGATCACCAAGGTTCTCGGCGCGACGTCGCAGACCGCCGAGGAGGCGTTCCTCACCGCGCTCCGCGTCCGCCGCGCCAATATCAAGGCCCGCGCCGTGCTGATGGACCGGCTGCGCCGGTTCAAGGCCGAGAAAGAGGCCGGCGGCGCGGGGGCGGTTTCGGCCGGGCGTCAGGAGCCCGGGCAGGGACGGTGACCCGTCCGTGAAGAGGAGGCGCAGCCGTGGCCGAGCACGAGTATACCGCCCGCGTCGTCTGGACGGGCAACCGCGGCGAGGGCACGCGGCAGTATCGCGGCTATGACCGGACCTGGAATGTCGAGACCCCCGGCAAGCCGGTGATCCACTGCTCGAACGATCCGCTTCTCGGGGGCGACCCGGCGCTGCCGAACCCCGAGGACATGCTGATCGCCGCGCTCTCGGCCTGCCACATGCTGTGGTATCTCCATCTCGCCGCCGATGCCGGGATCACCGTCACCGCCTATGCCGACGCGCCGGTGGCGGTCGGCGAGACCGAGCCGGGCGGCGCGGGCCGTTTCCTGCGCGCCACGCTCTGCCCGCGCATCACCGTGGTGCCCGGCACCGACCTGCAACGCGCCGATGCCCTGCACGCGCGGGTGCACGACATGTGCTTCATCGCGCGCTCCGTGAATTTCCCGGTGGACTGCCGCGCGCGGTATCGTGTCGGGCCGGACGTGCAAACCGGGGCCTGAACCCGTCCGAACCCGCGCTTATACGAGGCGCGAGGTCTCGAGCGCCGCACGCACGAAATCGGCAAAGAGCGGATGCGGCGCGAAGGGCTTGGACTTGAGTTCCGGGTGATATTGCACGCCGATGAACCACGGGTGATCGGACCATTCGACGATTTCGGGCAGGCGGCCATCGGGGGACATGCCCGAAAACGCCAGGCCGCAATCCTCGAGTTTCTCGCGATAGCGCGTGTCCACCTCATAGCGGTGACGGTGGCGCTCGTCGATCTGGCAGGTGCCGTAGATCTGCGCCACGCGGCTGCCCTCCTTGAGCACCGCGTCATAGGCCCCGAGGCGCATGGTGCCGCCCTTGTCGTCGCTCACGTTGCGGCTCACCTTCTCGTTGCCCTGCACCCATTCCTTGAGGTGGTAGACCACCGGCTCGAACCGTTTCTTGCCGGCCTCGTGGTCGAATTCCTCTGACCCCGCGGTCTTGAGCCCAGCCACGTTGCGCGCCGCCTCGATCACCGCCATCTGCATGCCGAGGCAGATGCCGAGATAGGGGATCTTGCGCGTGCGGGCGAATTCGGCGGCCTTGATCTTGCCTTCGGTGCCGCGCTCGCCGAAACCGCCGGGGACGAGGATGGCGTGAAAGCCTTCGAGATGCGGGGCGGGGTCTTCGCGCTCGAAAATCTCGGCATCGACCCATTCGACATTGACCTTGACCCGGTTGGCCATGCCGCCGTGCACCAGCGCTTCCTTGATCGATTTATAGGCGTCTTCGAGTTGCACGTATTTTCCGACGATGGCGATATTGACCGCGCCGTCGGTGTTGTGGATGCGGTCCACCACGTCCTTCCAGACGGTGAGGTCGGGGCGCGGCGCGGGGCTGATCTGAAACGCGTCGAGCACCGCCTGGTCGAGCCCCTCGCGGTGATAGGCGAGCGGCGCCTCATAGATCGACTTGAGGTCGTAGGCGGCGACGACATGCTCCTTGCGGACATTGCAGAACAGCGCGATCTTCTCGCGTTCCTTGTCGGGGATCGGCTGTTCGGAGCGGCACACGAGGATATCGGGGGCGATGCCGATGCTCTGCAGTTCCTTCACGCTGTGCTGCGTCGGCTTGGTCTTGAGCTCGCCGGAGGCGGCGAGATAGGGCAGCAGGGTCAGGTGCATGAAGATGCATTGCCCGCGCGCCCGGTCATGGCCGAACTGCCGGATCGCCTCGAAGAAGGGCAGCCCCTCGATATCGCCCACGGTGCCACCGATCTCGCACAGCATGAAATCGACCTCGTCCTCGCCGATGGCGAGGAAGTCCTTGATTTCATTGGTGACGTGGGGGACGACCTGGATCGTCTTGCCGAGGTAGTCGCCGCGCCGCTCGCGTTCCAGCACGTTGGAATAGATGCGCCCCGACGACACGGAATCGGTCAGCCGTGCGGGCACGCCGGTAAAGCGCTCGTAATGGCCGAGATCGAGGTCGGTTTCGGCACCGTCGTCGGTGACGAACACCTCGCCGTGCTCGAAGGGCGACATGGTGCCGGGATCGACGTTGAGATAGGGATCGAGCTTGCGCAGCCGTACCGAAAAGCCGCGCGCCTGCAACAGCGCCCCGAGTGCCGCCGAGGCGAGGCCCTTGCCGAGGCTCGAGACGACGCCGCCCGTGATGAAGATATATCGTGCCCTGGCCATGCGGCCCCTCCCCGTGATGCTGCGTCTCGTTCGCCGGTCAAAGCCCCGGACGGCCCTTGAGTCGCCATCCGATCACGGGATTTAACCCATAAAGGATTCCGTGCGCCCGCGCAAGGCGGACGCTAGATCATGTTGCGGAGGCGCAGGGCATCCGCAATGCGTTGTGGTCAGTCGGCCCGCGGCACCAACGGCGCGTCGCTCGAGGGCGGCGGCAGCAGATCGTCCACGTTGGGCAGGCCCGGGGCGGCGGGCTGTTCGGCGGCGGGGGGTTGCGTGTCGCCCAGCCGGTCGAGCACCGAAATGCCCGCCGATTTCTGCGCCGCCAGCACGGTGAGCGTGAGCGAGGTGACGATGAAGGCCGCCGCGAGGATCCAGGTGAGCTTGCCCAGCGCCGTGGCCGCCGCGCGCCCGGTCACCGCACCGCCGCCGCCACCCATCCCGAGGCCGCCGCCCTCGGAGCGTTGCAGGAGCACCACGCCGATGAGCGCGAGCGCCAGAAGCAGGTGGATGGTCAGGACGACGTTTTCCATGGGGAGCAGGGCCTGTCACTTGATCGCGGTCTGCGGGGTATCTATGCAATTCCGCGCGGGCCCGCAACCCGCCTCATTCATCCACATCATCCATGTCCGCCTGCCCCGACAACCTGCGGCGCACATGGCTCCAGCTCAGCCCGATGCCCAGCACCAGAGACAGCGCCACCAGCGCCAGCCAGGTGTTGAGGGTGGGGTTGTCGAAGCTGAGCAGCCCGTAATCGTGCAGCACCCAGACCAGCGCGCCGGTGATCGCCAGCACCAGCGCCATGCCTATCCCCCCGATCGAGCGCAGCGTGGCGCGCAGGTAGATGATGTAGCCCACCAGCAGCAGCAGCCCCAAGAGCAGCGCCAGCGGCATCTGCGCGCCCATGTTGGCGCGCGCCCAGGCGACATAGTTCCACTCGGTCGGATTGAAGGTGACCGTCAGAAGCCCGAAGGCCGCCGCCCATCTGGCGAGAAATCCCATGTCCTGCCTCCCCGTGGCACTGCGCGTGCCCCGGTTGTCGCCCGGCGCGGCGCGCCTGTCCAGTGGGCGGGTCCGGGAAATTCCGGTTTCGCCCCGGCGGGGCTGCGGCTATAGAGGCGCGCGGAATTGCCGAGCCTTGGAGAGAGAACATGGCCAATGTCGTCGTCGTGGGCGCCCAGTGGGGCGATGAGGGAAAGGGCAAGCTGGTCGACTGGCTGAGCGAACGCGCCGACGTGATCGCGCGGTTCCAGGGCGGTCACAACGCCGGCCATACGCTGGTGATCGACGGCAAGGTCTACAAGCTCAACGCGCTGCCCTCGGGCGTGGTGCGGTCGGGCAAGCTCAGCGTGATCGGCAATGGCGTGGTGCTCGATCCCTGGCATCTCGTGCGGGAGATCGAGGCCATTCGCGGGCAGGGCGTGACCATCACCCCCGAGACGCTGATGGTGGCCGAGAACACCCCCCTCATCCTGCCCATCCATGGCGAACTCGACCGCGCCCGCGAG
>CAJXKX010000212.1 GCA_913055965.1 uncultured Roseovarius sp. | reverse complement strand
GGCCTGCTGCTCACAGCGACCGGCGAGCGCCCGGTGGGCGCGCTGCGGCCCGGTGACCGGGTGATCACCCGCAATGCGGGAATGGTGGCGCTGCGCGCCATCGCGTGGCGGCGGCTGCACGTGCCGATGGTGCGCATCCGCGCCGGATCGCTCGGCCACAACCGGCCCGGGCGCGACGCGCTTCTGCCCGCGGACCAGCCGATCCTCGTGCGCGACTGGCGCGCGCAGGCGCTGTTCGGGCGGGCGCAGGCGATGGTCTCGGTCGCGCGGCTGGTCGATGGGGCCTTCGTCACCCACGAGGGCAGCGCCATGGCCGATTTCTGCGAGCTCGATTTCGGCGCGCCGCATATCCTCTATCTTGACGGGCTCGAGATCGCCAACCACGCGATCATCGTCCCCGCCGCCTGAACGGCGCGCGCCGCTTCGGGGCACACCGCGTTGTCGCGCCACGCTTCCCCCAATGTCGCCCGTTCGATGGGCGAAAAGCCGCTTCCCGCTCCCGCGCCACGGGCGTCAGAACAGCGCCAGCTGCGCCCCGCGCGCCAGCGGCACCTCGAAGAGGTCGCAGCGCAGCGCGGCCTGTGACCTGTCCAGCCCCAGCCGCCGCGCGGCGAGATCGAAGCGCCGCGCGATCATCCGTGCATGCACCCCCTCCCCCCGCATCCGGTGATGCCAGTCGGCGGAATAGTCGCGCCCGCCATGCATCTCGCGCAGCCGGTTCATCACCCGCCCCGCCCGGTCGGGGTAATGCACGGCCAGCCACTCGCGAAACAGGTCCGACACCTCGCGCGGCAGGCGCAGCATGATCCAGCTTGCCGCCTCCGCTCCCGCCTCGTGCCCCGCCTCGAGAATCGCCTCGATCTCGTGATCGGTCAGCGCCGGGATCACGGGCGACACCATCAGCCGCACCGGCACCCCCGCCGCCCGCAGCCGCCGCACCGTTTCCAGCCGGCGCGCGGGCGCGGGCGCGCGCGGCTCCAGGCGCCGGGCAAGGCCCGCGTCGAGCGTGGTGACGGAAATCCCCACCTTGGCCAGCCCCCGCGCCGCCATCTCGGACAGCAGGTCGATATCGCGCTCGATCAGCGTGCCCTTGGTCACCACCGCCACCGGATGGTTGAACCGCGACAGCACCTCGAGGCAGGCGCGCGTGATGGCGAACTGCCGCTCGACCGGCTGGTAGGGGTCGGTGTTGGTGCCGATGGCGATGGCGGCCACGCGGTAGCTGCGGGCGCGCAACTCCGCCTCGAGCCGGTCGGGCGCATCGGGGCGCGCGATCAGCCGCGTCTCGAAATCGAGCCCCGGCGACAGGCCGAGCCAGGCATGGCTGGGCCGCGCAAAGCAATAGACGCAGCCATGCTCGCAGCCGCGATAGGGGTTGATCGAGCGGTCGAAGGGCAGGTCGGGCGAGCGGTTATAGGTGATCACCCGCCCTGCCCGCTCCTGCGTCACATGCGTGCGCAGCACCCGCTCTTCCGCGTCGGGGCCCGCGCCATCCGCGTCATAGGCCACCGCATGCGCCTCGAACCGCCCGGCGGCGTTGCTCGTGGCACCGCGTGCGCGCGCGCTGAGGCCGGGCGGGAGAGTCGCGTCGTGATCCATGCGCCCAGGATGGAACAAATGAGGAACACTTGCAACATTCCGATAATCTTGATGCCGATCTTTCAGTCACATCCCGGCCAAATCGCTGCTACAGGTCGGAAGCGGCGCGGGCAGCGTCGTAATTCGGAAAGTCGCGCTGCGACAAATTGACGAAAGAGGCGCAACGTGACCGCGCCGCGCGCAGAACAGCCAGGGATTCAGCCCATGTCCGACGAAGAAGACGACATCATCCTCTCCGAACTCGACGACGAGGAACTCGTCCAGCAGATGTTCGACGACCTCTATGACGGTCTCAAGGAAGAGATCGAGGAGGGCGTGAACATCCTGCTCGAGCGCGGCTGGGAGCCCTACCGCATCCTCACCGAGGCGCTGGTGGGCGGCATGACCATCGTCGGCAAGGATTTCCGCGACGGCATCCTCTTCGTCCCCGAGGTGCTTCTGGCCGCCAACGCGATGAAGGGCGGCATGGCCATCCTCAAGCCGCTGCTGGCCGAAACCGGCGCGCCGCGCGTCGGCAAGATGGTGATCGGCACCGTCAAGGGCGACATCCACGACATCGGCAAGAACCTCGTCTCGATGATGATGGAGGGCGCGGGCTTCGAAGTGGTCGATCTCGGCATCAACAACCCGGTCGAGAACTATCTCGAGGCGCTGGAGACCGAGCAGCCCGACATCCTTGGCATGTCGGCGCTGCTGACCACCACCATGCCCTACATGAAGGTCGTGATCGACACGATGGTCGAACAGGGCAAGCGCGATGACTATATCGTGCTGGTGGGCGGCGCGCCGCTCAACGAGGAATTCGGCAAGGCGATCGGCGCCGATGCCTATTGCCGCGACGCCGCCGTCGCGGTCGAGACGGCCAAGAGCTTCATGGCGCGCAAGCACAACGCCGTCGCGGCGGGCTGAGCGCGGCACGGAAATTCGCGTGGCGGCCCGCACCCCGGTGGTGCGGGCCGTTCGCGTTGAAGGGAAGGCGATGACGGGACCAAACGACGACACCCTGACCGAACGCGGCCTGCCGCCCGAGGGCGCGGGGCGCATCCTGCTGATCGCCTGCGGCGCGCTCGCCCATGAAATCCTCGCCCTCAAGCGGCGCAACGGGTGGGACCACATGGACCTGCACTGCCTGCCCGCCAAGCTGCATCTCTACCCCGAGCGGATCACCGGCGAGGTGGAAAAGGCGGTGACGGCGCATCGCGCCGACTATGACCGCGTGTTCGTGGTCTATGCCGATTGCGGCACCGGCGGGCTGTTGCAGGCCAAATGCACCGAGTTGGGTGTCGAGATGGTGGCGGGGCCGCATTGCTACGCGTTCTTCGAGGGGGTGGAGCGCTTTGCAGACCATGACGACGAGATCACCGCCTTCTACCTCACCGATTTCCTGGTGCGGCAATTCGATGCCTTCGTGTGGCGGCCGATGGGGCTCGACAAGCACCCGGAACTGCGCGACATGATCTTCGGCAATTACACCAAGCTGGTCTACCAGGCCCAGACCGACAGCCCGGACCTGCGCGCCCGCGCCGAAGACTGCGCCCGCCGCCTCGGGCTCGATTACGAATACCGCTTTACCGGCTATGGCGATCTGCAGACGGCGCTCACGGCGCAGGCGGCGCGGGGGTAGTGGCGCGCTCGCACCCCCTGAGCGCCGTGTCATCCCGGTGCCCGGTCGCCCCCACGCGCCACGTCATCCCCGCGAAAGCGGGGATCTCCTGATCCCGGAGATCCTCGGGGCAAGCCCGAGGATGACCCATGCACCGCATATTCCGCACGCCGCGCAATGGGCGAGGCCCGCTCAGCGCAGCCGCGCCACCGCCTCGATCGTGCCGTAATCGGGATACTGCAACAGCACCGCCAGCGGCGCGCCCTCGGGCCAGTCGACCTCCAGCACCAGCGGTGCCTGCGTGTCCCACTGCGCCACCTCGACGAGATCGGTCACGATATTGGTATAGGTGATGGTGCGCCCGGCATTCTCGCCACGCTCGATCTCGACGGTCGCCTCGGGCAGGTAGCGGGCGAACTGCACCAGCAGCGGCATGTCGCGCGCGGGCTCGGCGCGCGCCTCGAGATGCACGGTGCCGCCGGAGCGGACAAGCTGCACCGCGATGCCGTTCCTGCCCTCGGCGAGATGCTTGTCGATCAGGTCGGTCACGTCGCGATAACGCGATCCGACGACATGGTCGGTGCCGTTGACGATCATCTGCGGGGTGTAGACCATCTTGCGCCCCGCCGCCGCGGCATAGCCGCGCTGCCGCGCGGTATGGGCGGGGCTGCCGAACGTGTCTTCCCAGCCGATGTAATCCCAGTAATCGACATGCAGCGACAGCGCGAGCACATCGTCGCGCGCGGCCAGCTGTTCGAAGAACCCGTCGGCGGGCGGGCAGGACGGGCAGCCCTGCGAGGTGAAGAGTTCCACCACCACGGGCCGGTCGGCGGCTGCGGCGGGCCCCGCAAGGAGCGCCCATCCCGCCAGCGCGCCGCAAAGCAGACTGCGCATCATCTCATCTTTTCCCGTCTTGCTGCCATCGGGCGTCAGACGTCAAATCTAGGCGCTGACACCGCCGCTGCCAACTCAAGGTTTCGCGAGATCGGGGCGAGGTCTGTAATACCGATCAAATTGTGTGCAATAGTATACTAAAACGCCGCCCACCTCTTGATCGGCGCGGCATTATCGGTCAGAAGCAGGGCAAACGTCATCCAGCCCTGACATGAAAGGACGGCATCCCATGCCCATCACAGTCGGTCAAGACAGCGCAAAGACCCGCAAGACGCTTACCGTCAGCGGCCAGACCATCGCCTATTACTCCATCGACGCAGCCGAAGCCGCCGGGCTCGGCGATTTCTCGCGACTGCCGGCCGCGCTCAAGGTGGTGCTCGAGAACATGCTGCGTTTCGAGGATGGCAAGACCGTCACGCTCGACGACATCAAGGCGTTTTCCGAGTGGGCCGCGAATGGCGGCCGCGCCAGCCGCGAACTGGCCTACCGCCCCGCCCGCGTGCTGATGCAGGATTTCACCGGCGTTCCGGCGGTGGTCGATCTCGCCGCGATGCGCGACGGGATCAAGGCGCTGGGCGGCGACGCGCAGAAGATCAACCCGCTGAACCCGGTCGATCTGGTGATCGACCACTCGGTGATGATCGACGAATTCGGCAACCCGCGCGCGTTCCAGATGAACGTGGACCGCGAATACGAGCGCAACATGGAACGCTACCAGTTCCTCAAATGGGGCCAGGGCGCGTTCGACAATTTCCGCGTCGTGCCGCCGGGCACCGGCATCTGCCACCAGGTCAACCTCGAATACCTCGCCCAGACCGTCTGGACCGACGAGGATCAGAACGGCGAGACGGTGGCCT
>CAJXKX010000211.1 GCA_913055965.1 uncultured Roseovarius sp. | reverse complement strand
CGGGGCAAGCATCTGGGCGAGGATATCGCCATGTGCGGGGTGCCGGTGCATTCCGCCGAGGGTTACCTTCTGGCGCTCATCCGCAAGGGGTTTCGCGTCGCCATCGCCGAGCAGATGGAAGACCCGGCGGAGGCAAAGAAGCGCGGCTCGAAATCCGTGGTGCGCCGCGAGGTGGTGCGGCTCGTCACCCCCGGCACGCTGACCGAGGAAAGCCTGCTCGATGCGCGGCGGCACAATTACCTTGCGGCCTACACGGAAGTGCGGGGCGAGGGGGCGCTGGCCTGGGTGGATATCTCGACCGGCGCGTTTCACGTCATGGGGATGGGGCGCGCGCGGCTGGGGGCCGAGCTTGCGCGGCTGGCTCCGCGCGAGTTGGTGGTCATGCAGGATCACGAGGCGGATTTCGCTGGAACAGTCTCTGAATCCGGCGTGGCGCTGACGGCGCTGGGCGCGGCGGCATTCGACAGCGCGGGGGCCGCAGCGCGGCTATGTGCGCTCTACGGGGTCGGCACGCTCGACGCCTACGGCGCGTTTTCCCGCCCCGAGATCGCGGCGATGGGAGCCATCGTCGAATGGCTGGAGATCACGCAGCGGGGCAAACTGCCGCTGCTGCGCCCACCGTCGCGCGAGGCGGCGGGTGACGTGGTGCAGGTCGACGCGGCGACGCGGCGCAGCCTCGAAGTGACTCACGGAGCGGGCGGAGGGCGTGCCGGATCGCTGCTGGCCACCATCGACCGGACCGTGACGGCGGGCGGCGGGCGGCTCCTGGAGCGGCGGCTGTCGAGCCCGAGCAGGCGGCTTGCGGAGGTGCGGGCGCGGCTCGATTGTGTGGGATTCTTGGTGGAACAGTCACGATTGCGGGACGATCTGCGCGAGAGCCTGCGCCGGGTGCCGGACCTCGACCGAGCACTGTCGCGGCTAGGGATCGACCGGGGCGGGCCGCGTGACCTGGCGGCGGTGCGCGATGCGCTGGGGCAAGCGGCTGAAATCGCGGACCGGCTGCACGGATATGATCTGCCCGCACGCCTGCAAGAGGCGGCGGCCATGCTTGGCGGGCATGACGACCTGCGCGACCTGCTCGACCGGGCGCTGGTGGCCGAACCGCCGCTGCTGGCGCGCGACGGCGGGTTTATCGCTACCGGGCACAACGACGAACTGGACGAGGTGCGGCAGTTGCGTGATGAGGGGCGCAGCGTGATCGCGCGGATGCAGGGGGAATATGCCAGCCGGACGGGCATCGCATCGCTCAAGATCAAGCATAACAACGTGCTGGGCTATTTCATCGAGGTGACGGCAACCCACGCCGAAAAGATGCTGGCGCCGCCGCTCAACGAGACGTTCCGTCACCGGCAGACCACGGCCAATCAGCTGCGCTTTACCACGCCGGAACTGAGCGAGACGGAGACCCGCATCCTGAACGCGGGCGGGCGGGCGATCGAGATCGAAAAGCGGCTCTATGACGGCCTGAAAGCCGATATCCTGGCACAGGCCGGGCCGCTGGCAGAGGCGGCGCGGGGGCTGGCGGAGATCGACCTTGCCGCCGCGCTGGCGGACATCGCGGTCGCCGAAGACTGGTGCGCGCCGCAGGTGGACGACAGCCGCGCCCTGCACATCGAGGGCGGGCGGCACCCGGTGGTGGAGCGCGCGCTGCGCGCCGAGGGGGGCGCACCCTTCATCGCCAATGATTGCGACCTCGGGGGCGAAAGCGACATATGGCTGCTGACCGGGCCGAACATGGCGGGGAAATCGACGTTTCTTCGACAGAACGCGCTGATCGCGCTCTTGGCGCAAATGGGGAGTTTCGTGCCTGCGCGGCACGCGCATGTCGGGCTGGTGAGCCAGATTTTCAGCCGGGTGGGCGCGTCGGACGATCTGGCGCGCGGGCGCTCGACCTTCATGGTCGAGATGGTCGAGACGGCGGCGATCCTCAACCAGGCGGACGACCGCGCGCTGGTCATCCTCGACGAGATCGGGCGCGGCACGGCGACCTATGACGGGCTCAGCATCGCCTGGGCAGTGATGGAGCAACTGCACGAGGTGAACCGCTGTCGCGCGCTCTTTGCCACGCATTATCACGAGATGACGCGGCTGAGCGAGCGGCTGGACCGTGTGGCGAATGCCACGGTCAGCGTCAAGGAACATGGTGGCGAGGTGATATTCCTGCACGAGGTGCGGCGTGGGGCGGCGGATCGCAGCTATGGCGTCCAGGTGGCGCGGCTGGCCGGGCTGCCGGAAACGGTGGTGGAGCGGGCGCGCGTGGTGCTCGACGCGCTGGAGAAGGGCGAGCGGGAAGGGGGGGCGGCGCGGCAGGCACTGATCGACGATTTGCCGCTCTTTGCCGCGACTCCGTCCCCGACCACGCCGGCGCCGCGCGCCTCAGAGGTGGAGGCGCGACTCGCGGAGGTGCTGCCGGATACGCTCAGCCCCCGCGAGGCGCTCGATTTGATCTATGAGTTGAAGAGCCTGGCGGAGGGAGCGGGCTAAACGCGCCCCTCCCGGCAGGGCGGGAGGACGGTTTGCGATTGTCGGGGAGTGTGGGCCGGGGTTCACCCCGGCCCGGTTTCAACCCTTGTTCGAGGACACACCCACCTGCGCGGGGCGCAGGATACGGTCGTGGAGCATGAAACCCTGCGCCGAGACCTGGATGATCTCGCCCGCCTTGGTGCCGGGCACGGGGGCCTCGAACATCGCTTCGTGATGCTGCGGGTCGAAGCGGTCGCCGGGCTGCGGGTCGATCAGGGTGATGCCGTGCTTGGAGAAAACGTTGAGCAACTCGCGCAGCGTCAGTTCGATCCCCTCGACAAGCGCACCCGACGCGGCGCGCTGATCCTCGGTGATGGTTTCGAGCGCGCGCTTGAGATTGTCATGCACGGGCAGCATGTCGCGCGCGAGCCGCGAGCCACCGTAATTCTCGGCCTCGCGCCGGTCCTTGTCGGATCGTTTGCGCGCATTCTCGGCATCGGCGAGCGCGCGCATGAACTTGTCCTGCAGCGCATCCCGCTCGGCGCGAAGCGCGTCCATTTCCGCCTCTTTGGGCGAAATCTCGGCCTCCGCGGCTTCGCGCTCCTCGGCGGCGGCCTCTTCGATATCGTCGAGAAAGCCCTGTTCTTTCGGCTCTGCCATGTCTTACCTCTCGCTCCGGTCGGAGATCAGTCTGCCCACGAGCTGTGCCGTGTAATCCACGATCGGCACGATCCGCCCGTAGTTGAGGCGCGTGGGGCCGATCACCCCGACCGCGCCGATGATCTTACGGTCAGCGTTCATATATGGAGACACGACCAAAGAGGAACCCGAAAGTGAGAAAAGTTTGTTCTCCGAGCCGATAAAAATGCGCACGCCCTCGCCCTCGTCGGCGCGCTCCAGAAATGCCGCGATATCGCGCTTGCGCTCGAGATCGTCGAACAGGATGCGGATACGCTCGAGATCGGTCTCGTCC
This sequence comes from uncultured Roseovarius sp., assembly GCA_913055965.1. Lineage (GTDB taxonomy): Bacteria > Pseudomonadota > Alphaproteobacteria > Rhodobacterales > Rhodobacteraceae > Roseovarius. The sequence continues at coordinate 1,518 of CAJXKX010000211.1, read as the reverse complement.
ACACCGGCGTCGATGAGGTTGGCACGGCCGCGCACGATCAGGCGCTCGTGGCTTTCGCCTTCGCCTTCCCATACCGCGAGCCCGCTCTCGACGAAAGCATGGGCGAGGGTGTCGATCTCCTGTCGGCGTGCGGCGATCTCGGTGCTGATGCGGCGCTGCATGTCCGACAGCGTCCTGCCCTCGACCAGCGCGTTGAGGAAATTGGCGGCCTCGCGCATCGAGCTTGGGGTGTGGCCCGGCGGCGGGGTGAACACGCGGTTTTCCACCTGACCGTCGGAAAAGACCAGCACGGCAAGCGCGCGGTCATGGGCGAGGCTCACGAATTCGATATGCTTGATCGGGGCCTCGTGCTTGGGCGCGAGCACCAGCGACGCGCCGCGCGTGACGCCGGAAAGCGCCGATCCGATGCTGTCGAGCAGACCTGTCACATCGCGGGAATTGCTGGCGATGGTCGAATCGAGCAATTCGCGGTCGGTCGCCTCGAGCCCGCCCACCTCGAGCAGGCCATCGACGAAGAGGCGTAGCCCCTCTTGCGTGGGCACCCGCCCGGCGCTGACATGGGGGCTGCCCAGGAGGCCCATATATTCGAGATCCTGCATCACGTTGCGGATCGTGGCGGCGCTCACCTTTTCCGAGAAATCGCGGGTGAGGGTGCGCGAGCCGACCGGGTCTCCGGTGGCGAGATAGCCCTCGACGACCCGGCGAAACACTTCACGCGAGCGATCGTTGAGCTGGGCCAGATGGTTTGTCTCCTCGGACATGTTCCGTGCTTTCATGGTCGGACAGGACTTAAGGACGGGATGGCGCAAAGGTCAATCGGGGTTGCCATCACGGATCGCTCCCATATATCCCGAGGCCAGCAAAACAAGGGGACAGTCATGCGGCCTTCCGGCAGAGATTTAAGCGAAATGCGGCCCGTTTCAATCGAAACGGGGGTTCTGAAACACGCAGAGGGCTCTTGCCTCGTCAGGATCGGCGACACGCATGTGCTGTGCACGGCGACCGTCGAGGACCGCGTGCCGCCCTTCGTCAAGGGATCGGGGCTTGGCTGGGTGACGGCGGAATACGGCATGCTGCCGCGGGCGACCCACAGCCGGGGCAGCCGGGAGGCGGCGCGCGGCAAGCAGAGCGGCCGGACCCAGGAGATCCAGCGCCTGATCGGGCGGTCGCTGCGCGCGGTGACCGATCTGGAAGGATTCGGCGAGCGGCAGGTCATCGTCGACTGCGACGTCCTCCGGGCCGACGGCGGCACGCGGCCAGCCTCGATCACCTATGTCGCCCTCTACCAGGCCTTCGAATGGCTGGCCGCGCAGGGCGAAATCGATACCATCCCGATCTACGCCCAGGTCGCCGCGATTTCCTGCGGCATCGTCGACGGCGTGCCGGTGCTCGACCTCGACTATGCCGAGGACAGCGGCGCGGACGCGGACGCGAATTTCGTTCTTACCGCCGACGGCCGGATCGTCGAGATCCAGGGGACGGCGGAGGACGAGCCCTTCGCGGAAGACGCCTTCGCGG
>CAJXKX010000210.1 GCA_913055965.1 uncultured Roseovarius sp. | reverse complement strand
CTCGCGCCGCCCGACGATGCGCTGCTGGCCGCCGTGCTGGCCAAGCTCTTTGCCGACCGGCAGATCGCGCCCGCGCCCGATTGCGTGCCCTACCTCGCGCGGCGGATCGAGCGCACCTTCGAGGCCGCGCGCGCTACCGTCGCGGCGATCGACGCGCAGGCGCTGGCCGAGGGGCGAAAGGTCACACGCGCGCTCGCCGCCAAGGTGCTGGACAAACGCGGCACCTGACGCCATCCTGCGTCACCGTCGTGTTACACACCGTCCGCATAAGGCCCGCATGACACAGGCAGATTTTCTCAAGCATCCCGCCCCCGCACCGGTCGCGCCGGGCGAGCTGGACATCACCGGGCCGGGCCGGTTCTTCAACCGAGAGCTGAGCTGGCTGGGCTTCAACTGGCGGGTGCTGGAAGAGGCGCAGAACCCGCGCGTGCCGCTCCTCGAGCGGCTGCGCTTCCTGTCGATCTCGGCCACCAACCTGGACGAGTTCTACAACGTGCGCGTGGCGGGACTGCGCGAACTGGCCAAGGCCGGCAACACCACCCCCGCCGCCGACGGGCTGACGCCCGCCGAGCAGCTGTTGCTGATCAACGATAACGCCCGCCGCCTGCTGCAATCGCAGCAGCAGACCTATCAGACGCTGCGCACCGAGATGGAGGGCGAGCGCATCGCCATCCTGTCGCGCGACGCGCTGGACGAGGGCGACCGCGACTATCTCGCCGAGATGTTCCTGCACCGGGTGTTCCCGGTGCTCTCGCCGCTGGCGATCGACCCGGCGCACCCGTTCCCCTTCATCCCCAACCTGGGCTACAGCCTGGCGCTGCAACTGGAGCGCAAGTCGGACAAGCGCGCGCTGCAGGCGCTGTTGCCGATCCCGCAGCAGATCGACCGTTTCGTGGCGCTGCCCGCGCCCGAGGGATCGCATCGCTTCGTGCCGCTGGAGGAGGTGCTGCTCCTGCATCTCGACAGCCTGTTTCCGGGCTATCGCCACAAGGGGCATTGCGCGTTTCGGGTGCTGCGCGACAGCGATCTCGAGGTCGAGGAAGAGGCCGAGGACCTGGTGCGCGAATTCGAGGTGGCGCTCAAGCGCCGCCGCCGCGGCGAGGTGGTGCGGATGAAGATCACCTCGGGCGCGCCGGAGGCGCTGCGCGAGGTGATCATGGAAGAGCTTGACGTGATCCCCGACGAGGTAGTCGAGGTCGAGGGCATGATCGGGCTCGCCGATCTCAAGGAACTGGTGCTGGACGCCCGCCCCGACCTGCTGTGGCCGCCCTTTACCCCGCGCGTGCCCGAGCGCGTGCAGGACCATGGCGGCGACATGTTCGCGGCGATCCGGCAGAAGGACATGCTGCTGCACCACCCCTACGAGACCTTCGACATGGTGGTCCGGTTCCTCGCGCAGGCGGCGCGCGACCCCAATGTGCTGGCGATCAAGCAGACCCTCTACCGCACCTCGCGCAATTCGCCCATCGTCGAGGCGCTGTGCGAGGCCGCCGAAGAGGGCAAATCCGTCACCGCGCTGGTGGAGCTCAAGGCGCGGTTCGACGAGGCAGCCAATATCCGGCAGTCGCGGCGGCTGGAGCGGGCGGGCGCGCATGTCGTCTACGGCTTTGTCGACTGGAAGACCCACGCCAAGATTTCCACCGTGGTGCGGCGCGAGGGCGACAACCTCGTGACCTATACCCATTACGGCACCGGCAACTATCACCCGATCACCGCGCGCATCTATACCGATCTGAGTTTCTTTACCTGCGACACGGCGCTGGGGCGGGATGCGACCAAGGTGTTCAACTACCTCTCGGGCTATGCCGAGCCCGAGGGGCTGGAGAACCTCGCGATCTCGCCCAAGTCGCTTAAGGCGCGGCTGATCGAGATGATCGGGCGCGAGGCCGACCACGCCCGCGCGGGCAAGCCCGCCGCGATCTGGGCCAAGATGAATTCGCTGATCGAGCCCGACGTGATCGACGCGCTCTACACCGCGTCGGAGGCGGGGGTGAAGATCGACCTCGTGGTGCGCGGCATCTGCGGGCTGCGCCCCGGCATCGCGGGGCTGTCGTCGAACATCCGCGTGAAATCCATCGTCGGGCGGTTTCTCGAACATTCGCGCATCGTCTGTTTCGGCAACGGCGCGGGGCTGCCCTCGAAGAAGGCGCGGGTGTTCATCTCGTCCGCCGACTGGATGGGGCGCAATCTCAACCGCCGGGTGGAGACGCTGGTCGAGACCACCAACCCCACCGTCAAGGCGCAGATCGTGAGCCAGATCATGGCCGCCAACATGGCCGATGTGGCGCAAAGCTGGGTGATGGCACCCGACGGCGCATTCACCCGCGAGCCGGTCCCCGAGGGGGCGTTCGCCTTCAACTGTCACCGTTTCTTCATGGAGAACCCGTCGCTGTCGGGGCGCGGCTCGGCGGGAGCCTCGGACGTGCCCACCCTGACGCATACCGACGATTGACCCGCGCGCGCCCGCCGCTTAGACACGGGCGTGACCGGCAAGGCAGACGATGAACGGCGTGAATCATCCCGCACCGCACCGCGACGGCCCCTTCGGGCGTCCGCTCTTCGACAGCCCCGAGGCACGCGCGCTCAGCCGCGTGGGCGTGGTCGATGTGGGCTCCAACTCGGTGCGCCTCGTGGTGTTCGACGGGGCGGCGCGCAGCCCGGCGTATTTCTTCAACGAAAAGGTGATGTGCGGTCTTGGCGCGGGCATGGCCGAGACCGGGCGGCTCGATCCGGCGGGCCGCGTCCGGGCGCTCGACGCGCTGCGCCGCTTTGCGCATGTGGCCGACGGGCTGGGCACCGGCCCGCTGAATGCCGTGGCGACCGCGGCGGTGCGCGAGGCCGAGGACGGCCCCGATTTCGTGGCCGAGGTCGAGCGCGAGACCGGCATCCGGCTGTTCGTGATCGACGGCCCCGAGGAGGCGCGGCTCTCGGCGCAGGGGGTGCTGCTGGGCTGGCCGGGGGCCTATGGGCTGGTCTGCGACATGGGCGGCTCGTCGATGGAACTGGCCGAGATCGACGGCGGCCGCGTGGGCCGCTGCGTCAGCGCCCAGCTCGGCCCGCTCAAGCTGCGCGATCTCAAGGGCGGCAAGAAGGCGCGCAAGGCGCTGATCCGCGATACGGTCGAGCGGCTGCGCGAGGGGCTTGGAGAGCAGCGCAACCGGCTGTTCCTCGTCGGCGGGTCGTGGCGCGCCATCGCCCGGATCGACATGGTGCGCCGGGGCTATCCGCTGCACGTGCTGCACGAATACCGCATGACCGCCGCCGATCTGCGCGCCACGATCAAGCATATCGGCAAGCACGATGCCGACGCGCTGCGCCTGCAATCGGGCGTCTCGGCGTCGCGGATCGCGCTGGTGCCCTATGCCGCCGAGGTGCTGCGCGAGGTGGTGCGCAGCTTTCGCCCGCATGACATCGCGGTGTCGAGCTATGGCATCCGCGAGGGGCTGCTCTACGAGCAGATGCCCGACGCGCTGCGCGAGCGCGATCCGCTGATCGAGGCGTGCCGCTTTTCCGAGGCCAAGGATGCGCGGCTGCCGGGCTTTGGCCGGGTGATCTACCGCTTCGTCGCGCCGCTCTACCGGTCCGCGCGCCCCGAGCGGCTGCGGCTCGTCAAGGCCGCCTGCCTGCTGCATGACGTAAGCTGGCGCGCGCATCCCGATTACCGCGCCGAGGATTGCTTCGACAACGCCACGCGCGCCAATCTCGGCGGGCTCAAGCATTCCGAGCGGGTGTTCCTGGGGCTTGCGCTGCTGCACCGCTATTCCAACAAGCGCGCGGGCACCCGCTTCGACATGCTGGAGGCGCTGATTTCCGAGCGCGAGCGCGAGGAGGCCGAGATCCTTGGCCGCGCGCTGCGGCTGGGGGCGATGCTGTGGCTGACCGGCGAGCGCGACATCGCACGGCTGCGCTGGCATCCGCGCCGCAAGGTGCTGGGGATCGATCTCGAGCCCGACGCGGCGGCGCTCTTTGGCGAGGTGGCGCGGGCGCGGTTCAAGGCGCTGGCGGGGGCGCTGGGGGCCGCGCCGGAGCTTCGGGTGGGGCACCGAAAGGTGCCGCTCTGAGCGCCTGAGCGCGGCTTGCCATCTCCGGGGCCGCGCCCTAGGGTCCGCGAAAACGACGGGACAGGAACAGCCGACATGCAGAAGAGACCGCTGGGGCGCACCGGCATCGAGGTGAGCGCGCTCTGCCTCGGGTCGATGACATGGGGGGCGCAGAACAGCGCCGCCGAGGGCCATGCGCAGATCGACCGGGCGCTCGACCGGGGCGTCGATTTCATCGACACCGCCGAAATGTATCCGACCGCGCCGATCCGGGCCGAGACCACGGGGCGCACCGAAGAGATCATCGGCGAGTGGTTCGCGCGGACGGGGCGGCGGCAGGACGTGATCCTCGCCACCAAGCATTCCGGCATCGGTTTTGCTCATACCCGCGACGGCGCGCCGATTTCCGCCGCCACCATCCCCGAGGCGATCGAGGGCTCGCTGCGGCGGCTGAAGACCGACCATATCGACCTCTACCAGTTTCACTGGCCCAACCGGGGCAGCTACATGTTCCGGCAGAACTGGGGCTATGATCCCTCGGGGCAGGACCGCGCCGAGACGCTCGATCATATGGAAGAGGCGCTCGGGGCCTTGCAGCGCGAGGTCGAGAAGGGCCGCATCCGCGCCTTTGGCCTTTCGAACGAGAGCGCCTGGGGCACCGCGCAATGGCTGCGGCTGTCGGAGGCGGGGCTGGGGCCGCGCGTGGCCTCGATCCAGAACGAATATTCGCTGATGTGCCGCCTTTATGATACCGACCTGGCGGAGTTGAGCGTGAACGAGGATGTGGGCCTGCTCGCGTTCTCGCCGCTGGCGGCGGGGCTGCTCAGCGGCAAGTACCAGGGCGGGGCATTGCCCGAGGGCTCGCGCATGACGATCAACACCGACCTGGGCGGGCGCCGGGTGCCGCGTGCGTTTC
>CAJXKX010000209.1 GCA_913055965.1 uncultured Roseovarius sp. | reverse complement strand
AGACCGCGCCCGCCGACACCGCGACGCCGCAGGACGCGGCCCAAGGCACCCAAGCCCCACCGCCCGAACCGCGCCGGACCGGGTTCCTGGCGCGATTGTTTCCGAAATCGAATTGATGCTATTGCGGTTCCTGTCATTGTAACGTCGCGCCCGTCACAACGGGCGTCTGGGTCTTGAAGGGTGCGTCCCGCATGAAACTGCTCGACACCGTCCTGCATCGCCGCGCGCTGCGCGCCTGGCGCCGGACCGCGCGCAACGCCACGGAAATGACGCTCGACGATCTGCGCCGCGCGCGCAGCCGTGCCGCGCGGCTATCGTATTTCCTGCGCGAAACGCTCGCCGTGGCCGATTACCGCCTCGCCCTGCCGGTGATGGGCTCCAACAGCTTTCCGCGCCCCCACGGCACCGACTGGTGGTGGCGCCCCGATGCGTGGCGGCTGCCGCTGCCCGCGCCCGGCATGGCCTCGGTCGCCTCGCGCACCGTGCTCGCGGACGGCGTGACGCTGTTTCACGATTGCATCCGCTCGGAACTGTCGCTGCGGCAGGTGCGCAACACCCGCGAATCCGATCTCGCCCCCTACGGCCTGCGGATGGACACCTTCGCCTTCGACGGCTCGTTCCTGTCGCTGGCGATCGACCTGCCGCAAGGCGCGATCGAGGGACTGACCCGGCGGCACCTCGTGCGGCTCGATGCCATCGTCGAACTGGAAAAGCCGCTCGAGATCTTCGCCCGGCTCAACATCCGCCACGGCCCCAATACCGAGCAGATCGTCCGCAAGCTGCCGATGACCTCGCCCGAGAACACCGTCGAATTCGACCTCGCCTATTCGAACCTCAACGAGAAACGGATCGAACGCGCCTGGACCGATCTCATCTTCGAGAACCCGGCGATGAGCCAGGTCACCCTGCGCGACATCACCTTCAGCCGCCGTCCCCGCGCGGCGCTGTGACGGAGGACCCAAGCATGAGCGACTGGACCCTGACCAAGACGCGGCTGTTCGAGGGCGTGTGGGAGGGCGTGCTCGGTGCCTCCGACGTGGCGGCCGCGCCCCCCGAAATCGAGGTCACGCACGAGCTTGCGCCGCTGCCGGGCGTCGAGATGATCCCCCGCGAGGAGGGCGGCGGCTTCGTGCTGCGCGTGCCCGTGCCCGCCGAGCGCATCTCCGATGGCGTGCAGACCTTCGTGATCCGCGACCGCGCCAGCGACACCGTGCTCGACAGCTTTTCGCTGGTGGCGGGCGAGGCGCTGGCCTATGACCTGCGCGCCGAGATCGCGCTGCTGCGCGAGGAACTCGACTTGCTCAAGCGCGCGTTCCGGCGGCATTGCCTCGAGACGACGCAGACCTCCTGAGCGGCGCGCCGGGCGCTTGCGCCTCCCCGTCCGGCGCCGCCCGATCCGGACCGGGGGCGCGACCGTCGAGGCAGGCCATGACCCATCGCTACACCGTGCATGTGCATTACGAGGATACCGACATGGGCGGCATCGTCTACCATGCCAATTTCCTCAAGTTCATCGAGCGCGCCCGCAGCGCCTGGGTGCGCGACTTGGGGATAGACCAGAACGCGATGCGCGACGCGGGCACCGTATTCGTCGTGCGCCGTGTCGAGGCCGATTTCCTCGCCCCCGCCCAGCTTGACAATGCGCTGGAGATCGAGACCCGCACGCTCTCGGCCACCGGCGCGCGGCTGGTGATGGCGCAGACCGTCCGGCGCGGCGGAGAGGACCTTTTCCGCGCGGTCGTCACGGTGGCTTGCCTGGGCGCCTCGGGCCGCCCCGCGCGCCTGCCCGATGCGATCCCGCGACAGCGCCATGACCCGGCGGGTTGACCCAAGCCCCCCGCTCAGCTCTCGCCCGCCACCCGCAGATAGGGCAGCAGCCGCTCCGACCCGGTGCCGAACTGTCGGATCACCTCTGATTCGGGGCGGTTGTCGGGGATGATGACCATATCCCCGCCCTGCCAGTCGGCGGGGGTCGCGGCACCGGTTTCGGCGCGCAGCTGCAGCGCGCGGATCACCCGCAGCACCTCCTCGAAATTGCGCCCGAGAAAGCTCGGATATTCGAACAGCATCGCCACCCGCATCGCCGGATCGACGACAAAGCTCTTGCGGATCGGGCGGGCGCTGTCGGATTTCTCGTGCATCATGCCGAACAGCCGCGACAGGTGCAGACCCGGATCGTGCGCGCAGGGAAAATCGACCTCCAGCCCGAACAGACCCGCGATATCGCCGTGCCACGCGCGCTGCTCGTCGATGGGCGAGCCGCTGAGCGCGAGATGGCGCACATCCGCCGCGCGCCATTCGTCGGACAGCGCCACGATCGACGCCATCTCGGTGGTGCAGACGGGGGTATTGGCGGCGGGGTGGCTGAACAGGTGAATCCACGACCCCTCGGCCCAGTCCCAGAAATTCAGGTCGCCCATGGTGGTCTCGACCCTGAAATCTGGAAACAGGTCGCCTATCTGAGGCAGCCAGCGCACGGTCCGGCGAAGCGCGGCGGGCAGTCTGATCATCTCATTCCCGGGCCCGCGCGGAGCGAAGAACTGGATACTCATTTCCCATACTCCTTTCCTGTAGGTCGCTTGGTCGAAGACGATACACCATAGGTTGCATTCATGGTGCGGATCACAACGCAAACCATCTTCGGCCCAATTGTGACCGAAATGGGGCAAACCTGTACAAGTGCCCGCAAACGCATGTTTGCAGGTTGCGAAACCCGCGAGGGCCTGCCGCAAGATTGACCGTCCGCAGATTTTATTGTTAGGATTACATTCATGTTTTCCCGCCCCGCGATATCCCCTTGGCCGCTCTGACGGCGCTCATTCTCGACGACGACCGCGAGCATGCGGCTATGATCGCCGGGTGCCTGCATGGCGAGGGCTTCGTGCTCGCTCCGGTGCCGGGCAGCCCCGACACCCCCGAACCGGTGGCCGACCGGGTAAGGCGCGACAGCATCGATATCTGCCTCGTCGGCGACCGGGCGATGGGGCGCGACGGGGTGGACGTGGTGCACGACCTGCGCAACGGCACGGCGGCGGGCATCGTGATGCTGCGCCACACCGGCGACGAGATCGACACCGTGCTCGCGCTCGAGATGGGCGCCGATGACTACATGGTCAAACCCGCGCGCCCGCGCGAGCTTTGCGCGCGGCTGCGCTCGGTTCTGCGCCGTACCTCCCGTGCTTCCCGCGAGGCGCGCCCGAGCGCGCCAAGCGTTCTGCGCCGGGTGGACGATCTCGAGATCTGCGGCGTGCTGCGCCTCGTCAGCGTGGCCGGGCGCATGGTCGATCTCGGCCCCGGCGAGTTCGACGTGCTCATGGTGCTCGCCGCGCGCACCAACACGGTGCTGTCGCGCGACCGGATCATCGCCGCGGCGCGGGGCGGCGGCCACGCCATCAGCCACCGCGCCGTGGACGCCATCGTCAGCCGCCTGCGCCGCAAACTCTTCGACAGCCCCGAAGAGGGCGCGCGCCGCATCCGCACCGTGCACGGGCGCGGCTACATGCTGACCGAGACGCGCTGAGCCGCCCGCCCCAAGCGGATATCCGCCCGGCCCCGCCCCCGTGCCCCGCTCAATCGCGCGTGAGGGGGCGGATGCGCATGGCTTTCCCCTTGGAAATCGGGTAATTTGCCCTTGATAAGGTCGGGAAACGGCCAGCAGAGGCAAAAGGCAGGCAAATGGAAGCGGAAACCCTCGCACTGGCGCAGGAGATGGATTTCTCCATGTGGTCGCTCTTCGCGCGCGCGACATTCACCGTGAAACTGGTGATGCTGATGCTGATCGTCGCGTCATTCTGGGCGTGGTCGATCATCATCCAGAAGCTCATCACCTATCGCCGCGCGCGGCAGGAGGCGGCGGTGTTCGACCGGCGCTTCTGGTCGGGCGAACCGCTCGACGGGTTGTTCGACGAGATCGGCCCCGAACCGGACGGGCAGTCCGAGCGCATCTTTGCCGCCGGCATGACCGAATGGCGGCGCAGCCACCGCACCGATGGCGAACTGATCGCCGGGGCGACCGCCCGCATCGACCGCTCGATGGACGTGGCCATCGCCAAGGAGGCCGACGGGCTGCAGGCCGGGCTGCAGGTGCTGGCCACGGTGGGCTCCACCGCGCCCTTCATCGGGCTCTTCGGCACGGTCTGGGGGATCATGCACGCCTTCGTCGAGATCGCGGCGCAGCAGAACACGAGCCTCGTCGTTGTCGCCCCCGGCATCGCCGAGGCGCTTCTGGCCACCGCGCTGGGCCTTCTGGCGGCGATACCCGCGGTGATCTTCTACAACAAGCTGAGCGCCGATGCCGACCGGATCGTGGCGGGCTACGAGGCCTTTGCCGACGAGTTCGCGACCATCCTCAGCCGTCAGCTGGACAGCTAGGCGATGGGCGCGGGGGTCGTTCAGAACCGGGACAGCGGCGGACGCCGCAGGCGCGGGCGCGGCCGTTCGCGCCCGATGTCCGAGATCAACGTCACGCCCTTCGTCGACGTGATGCTGGTGCTGCTGATCATCTTCATGGTGGCCGCGCCGCTTCTGGTGGTGGGGGTGCCGGTCGAACTGCCGAAAACCGCCGCCAACGCCCTGCCGGGCGAGCAGGAGGAACCGCTCACCGTCACGGTCACCGCCGACGGGCGCGTCAGCATCCAGACCACCGAGGTGCCGCGCGCCGAGTTGCTGGCGCGGCTGCGTGCCATCGCGGGCGAACGCGAGAGCACGCGCATCTTCCTGCGCGCCGATGGCGGCGCGCCCTACGGCACCGTGATGGAGGTGATGGGCGCGCTCAACCGCGGCGGCTTTGCCAATATCGGGCTGGTGACCGAGACCGGCGGCCCCGCGCTCGACGGGCGCGGCGGCTAGGCCGGGGATGCCGCGCTTGAATACCGGGCAGATCATATCGGGGGCGGGTCACCTGGCGCTGATCGGCTGGGTGCTGGTGGGCGGCGTGTTCCGCTCCGATCCGCCCGCC
>CAJXKX010000208.1 GCA_913055965.1 uncultured Roseovarius sp. | reverse complement strand
CTCGTGCCCCCTGTGCTGGCAGCCCGGTTTCCAGGGCAACGTGAAGAATTGCGGTCAGACCGCAGAACAGCGGGTGCGATACCAGTAACGTGGTCATTTCTTCCGGCAGTCGGACCGGCGCCCCGGAGCGGGCATGTTCCGTCAGCTCAATAAAGGCGCGTTTATAGACAGCAATAAACAGCAGCTCTTTGCTGCGAAAATAGCGGTACAGCGCGGCCTTGGTCAGGCCATAGGTGCCGATCGCGCCATTCCCGCGCAGGCCCGCAATGCTGGCCATGAGAATGATAGTCCCATCACCCTTGGCGCGCATACCCGGAGCGATGCGGGTGGCCAGGTCGAGGGCGGCGTCTAGGTTGATTTCGAAGGTGCGGCCGATCTCGGACGGCGTTGCTTCGGTGATCGGGCCGACTGGGCCTTCGACACCCGCATTGCAGATCAGCACGTCAATGGTCCCGGCGTCGGCTTCGGCGCGTGCGATCAGATCCGCTCGGGACGCAGGGTCGGCCATGTCGGCGGCCATGCCCCAAGCGTCTCGGCCTTGGGCTTTGATCCGGGCGGCGCTGTTCTCGGCCGCCTCTTCGGTCAGATCGCTGGCGATAACCCGCGCCCCCGCCTCGGCCAGACGGTTCGAGGCATAGGGGGCGGCGACCGCCTGTTCGAGCGAGACGACGAAAAGACCGGAAAGGTCAGTATGCATGGGGGCCTCTTTTCTGCGTCATGTCCGACCGGAGCATGGCAAAAGTGGGCGGATTTGGGAAATACGCGACGCGGCTGAGGGGTATAGCCCGGTTTTATGGCTGCCTTGGCCGCACTCATAGTCTTGCCCTCTGGCCGTCTGGATTGCTAGAGGCGGTACCTATGGATATTCGTCAGTTGCGCTCCATCATCGCGATATCCGAGGCCCCGTCGCTCTCGGCCGCGGCGCATATGCTGGGGATGGCGCAGCCCTCGCTGTCGCAGCATGTCGCCCGGATGGAGGCGGAACTGGGCGTAAGACTGCTTGACCGCTCGCCGCGCGGCTCGGTGCTGACGGCGGAGGGGCAGGTGCTCTTGCGCCACGCGCGCGAGATCACCGCAGCGATGGAGCGCTGCATGGACGAGATGCGCGATGCCGGTGCCGCGCCACGGGGCAGGGTTGGGTTCGGCCTGCCGCCCTCGGTCTCGATGGTCCTTTCGGTGCCGCTGGCGGAAACGGTGCGGGTGGAGTTGCCTGGCATCCGCCTGCGCGCGGTCGAGGCGATGAGCGGCTATGTCAAGGCCTGGGTCGAGGACGGGACGGTCGATCTCGGGTTCATCTACGATCTGCAGAACGCCGAGCATTTTCGCGCCTGCCATGTGCTGGACGAGCGCCTGCATGTCTATGCCGCGCCCGACAACTGGCCCTTTGACACGCCGCCCGGGGCACCGGTGCCGCTCTGCGATCTCGCCGGGCTGGAGATGATCCTGCCCGAGACCGCGCACGGGCTGCGCAAGACGATAGAAGGCTATGCCGCGCCGCTTGGGCTGCGGCTGAACGTGACCATCGAGATGGACGCGATGACGCAGATCAAGGAGCTGGTGGCGCGCGGCTCGGGCCATGCGATCTTTTCGCCCTCGGCGGTGCACGACGCGGTGGCGCGGGGCGAGCTTGTCGGCGCGCCCATCACCGCACCCGACATGGTGCGCCCGGTCTATCTCGTGACCAACCCCGCCGTCCCGTCGAGCCGCGCGGGCCGCGCGGTCGAGGCGATCACGCGCGAGGTGATCCGCGATCTGGTGCGGCGCGGCATCTGGCAGGGCGTGCTGCGGTCATAGGCGCGGGCAATGGCGGTGAACGGGCCATGGTATTTCCGTTGCGGCGCAAAACCTGCGACCAAGGGAAAACAGCACATGCGAGGGGTGACATGACGTCTTTTGATCCGACTGCCGATCATGCCGATATCCGCGAGGGCGTGGCGCAGGTCTGCGCCGGGTTTCCGGGGGCCTACTGGCGCGATCTGGATGCGCGGCGCGCCTATCCGAAAGAGTTTGTCGATGCGCTTATCCGCGAGGGGTATCTGGCGGCGATGATCCCCGAGGAATATGGCGGATCGGGCCTGCCGCTGACAGCCGCCGCCGTGATCCTCGAGGAAATCCACCGCCAGGGCTGCAACGCCGCCGCATGTCACGCGCAGATGTACACGATGGGCACGCTCTTGCGACACGGCTCGGAGGCGCAGAAGGCGGCGTATCTGCCCGGCATCGCCGATGGGTCGCTGCGCCTGCAGGCCTTTGGCGTGACGGAACCCACGAGCGGCACCGACACGCTCGCGCTCAAGACCACGGCGCGGCGCGACGGCGATGAGTATGTCATCAACGGCCAGAAGATCTGGACCTCGCGGGTGGAGCATTCCGACCTCATGATCCTGCTGGCGCGCACCACGCCGCGCGCCGAGGCGAGGTCGAAGACCGACGGGCTGTCGGTCTTTCTCGTCGATCTGCGGGACAAGGTGGGCCGAGGGGTCGATATCCGCCCGATCCGCACGATGATCAACCACGCCACCACCGAGGTGTTCTTCGACAATCTGCGCGTGCCCGCCGACAGCCTGATCGGCGAGGAGGGCAAGGGATTTCGCTATATCCTGTCAGGCATGAACGCAGAGCGCATCCTCATTGCCGCCGAGTGTATCGGTGATGCCAAGTGGTTCCTGAAGACCGGGGCGGCGTATGCGCGCGAACGCGCGGTGTTCGGCGAGGCCATCGGCACCAACCAGGGCGTGCAGTTTCCGCTGGCGCGCGCGCAGGCGCATCTGATGGCCGCCGAGGCGATCGTGTATCGCGCGGCGGCGATGTATGACGCGGGCGAAAACCCCGGGGTGGAGGCGAACACCGCGAAACTGCTTGCCTCCGAGGCAAGCTGGGAGGCGGGCGAGGCCTGCATGCAGACCCATGGCGGCTTTGCCTTTGCCGAGGAATACGACGTGGAGCGCAAGTGGCGCGAGGCGCGGCTCTACCAGATCGCGCCGGTCTCGACCAACCTGATCCTGTGCTATATCGCCGAGCAGGTGCTGGGCATGCCGAAATCCTACGGGGCGGGGCGGGGCAGGTGAAATGAGCGATTACAGCGACTGGATCGGCTGGGGATACACGCGCAGCGAGCCCGTCTCCGAGCGGCTGATCACGCAGTTCCGCGCCACGCTGGCGGGCTGTCTGGCCGAGGCGGAGGTGCCGGTCGGGCTGCACTGGTGCCTCGCGCCGGACGCGGGGGAGCCCGACAAGCTGGGCCGCGACTGTCACCCCAGGACAGGGCTTTTCCTGCCCGCGCTGCCGCTGCCGCGCCGCATGTGGGCAGGCGGAGAACTGGAACTTCACACGCCTTTTCTGCGGGATGATCTGGTGAGCCGCGAGACGGTGATCGCGGACGTGGCGTTCAAGGAGGGGCGCAGCGGCAGGCTTGGCTTCGTCACGCAGCGCCATACCTACACCGTCGCGGGCGCGACGCGCCTGACCGAGCGGCAGGACATCGTCTATCGCGAGGACCCGGGGCCGGGGCAGGTGCGCACGCCCGAACCCGCCGAGGACTGGCCGGGCGCCACCGCCTGGCATCTCACCCCCGACCCGACGCTGCTCTTTCGCTTCTCGGCGCTCACGTTCAATGGTCACCGCATCCATTATGACCATCCCTATGCCACGCAGGTCGAGGGCTACGCGGGCCTCGTCGTGCATGGCCCGATGCAGGCGGTGTGGATGATGAACCTCGCCGTTCACGCCGCCACGCGCACGGTTCGGCGCTTTTCCTATCGCGGGCGCACGCCGCTCATCTGTGGCCTGCCCGTGGCCATCGAGGCGCGCGAGGCGGAGGGCGGGCTGGACCTTCGGGTGCGGCGCGTGACCGACGGGGTGGTGACGATGGAGGGGTGGGCGGACCTGACGGATTGACATAACCGGTTTTTTGGTTATATTGACATCATGACACAGACCTCTCCCACATCCCGCGCGCTGGCCGCGCTCGGCCACGACACCCGTCTCGCCATTTTCCGCCTGCTGGTGCGGGCGGGCGAGGAGGGCCTCAACGTGGGCGAGATCGGGCAGCATCTGGGGCAGGCGCCCTCGACGCTGGCGCATCACCTTTCGACGCTGGTCGATGCCGGGCTTGTGCTGCAGGAGCGGCAGGGCCGGATGATCCTCAATCGCGTGGATTTCGCCGCGATGCGCGCCATGCTCGATTTTCTCACCGCCGAATGCTGCACCGGCGTGCGGCTGGCCAAGACCGGCGACGCGGCGTGATTTTTTGCGCCTGACATCACGAAATACCTAGGGATATAATAATGAGCGACACCACCCTCTCCCCGCCCCGCGCCGCCGCCACGGCCCTGCGCGCGCTCTGGCGCAAATACGGCGTCTGGCTCGTGACCGCGCTGATCCTCGCCGCGCTCACGGTATTCGACCGCGCGCAGGCGGGAGCCTCCGTCGCCTTCACCCTCGACGCGCTGGCAGGCACCGCGCCGTTCCTCGTGCTTTCGATCGCCGTCGCGGCCTGGGCCACGGCCACCGGGGCCGACAACCTGATCGCCCGTGCCTTTACCGGCGCACCGGTGGTGATGATCGGGCTGGCGGCGCTGGCGGGCGCGCTGTCGCCGTTCTGCTCCTGCGGGGTGATCCCGCTCATCGCGGCGCTCCTGGCGATGGGGGTGCCGCTGTCGGCGGTGATGGCGTTCTGGCTGGCTTCGCCGGTCATGGACCCGTCGATGTTCGTGCTGACCACGGGTGTTCTGGGCCTCGAGTTCGCCATCGCCAAGACACTGGCGGCCATCGGGCTGGGGCTGATGGGCGGCTGGGTGGTGCATCTCGTGGGCCGTGCCGGCGGGCTCGCCGATCCGCTGCGCGAAGGCATCGGCAATGGCGGCTGCGGCGGGGCCAAGCTGCGCGCGCCCAAGCCGGTGGTCTGGCGCTTCTGGGCCGAGCCGGAGCGGCGCGCGAAATTCGGGCGCGAGGCGGCGAGCGTTACGCTGTTCCTG
>CAJXKX010000207.1 GCA_913055965.1 uncultured Roseovarius sp. | reverse complement strand
CGACGCGTTCCAGAGCGGCCGTGACGATGCCGCTCTCGCCGCCGGCCAGTCCCTCGCGGATGCCGAGGCGAACGATCTCGCGCACGGTGAAGGGAAAGGAGAGGCTGGAGGCTTGCGGCAGCACGCCGCGCCAGGGCGCCAGTTCCCAGGGTTTCGCCGTCGCGATGCCGTGCCCGTGCAGATGCGCCGCGCCCGTATAGGGCACGTCGCCGGACAGGGCGCGCAGCAACGTCGTCTTGCCGGACCCGTTCGGCCCGATGACGATGGTCATCTTTCCGGGCTCGGCGGCGATATCGATACCGTGCAGGACCGGCTTGCGCCCGAGCGTCACGCGGATGTCTTCGGCGGAAAGCATGGGCACCTACAGGTCGAGAATGCCGCGTCGCCGCAGCAGGATCCACAGGAAGAACGGCGCCCCCGCAGCGGCCGTCACGATACCGATCGGCAATTCGGCCGGCGCCACGATCTGCCGCGCGATCGCATCCGCGAACAGAAGCAGGATCGCACCGAGCAGCGCCGAGGCGGGCAACAGGAAACGGTGATCCGGACCGATCAGCAGGCGCAAGAGATGCGGGACGACGATACCGACAAAGCCGATCCCGCCCGAAACGGCGACCGAAGCCCCTGTCGCGGCAGCGACGCACAGGATCGCGATATTCTTGAAGCGCTGCACGTCGACGCCGAGATGCCGTGCAGAGGCTTCACCGAGCGCCAGCGCGTTCAGCCCCCGCGCCATCAGCGGCAGTGCGAGGATGACCGGCAGGATCAGCGGCGCGGCCATCAGGTTCTTCGTCCAGGTCGCGCCGGCCAGCGAACCGAGTCCCCAGAATGTCAGGTCGCGCAATTGCTGGTCGTCCGCCCAGAAGACGAGCAGGCCGGTGAAGGCGCCCGCCAGGGCACCGAGCGCGATTCCGGCCAGCAGCAGATAGACCGATGTCAGAACCAGCCCCCAATGCGCCCAGCTTTCGGGGTCGAAATGCACCCAGGCCGCCCAGCCGGCAAAGAAGGTCCAGGCCAGCGCCACCGGCAGCGACAGCCAGCGCCAGCGCTCGGTGCGCACCGGGTGGATGAACTTGAGCGGCAGGAACATCGCCACCGCAAGCACCGCCACCAGCGTCAGGATGATCCATGTCGGCGGTTCGACCGCGAACAGCACGATCACGACCATGTTCCAGCAGCCGGGGAAGCCTGAAAAGGAATTGTCCTTCGTTTTCATCCGTGTGTCGGCGAAATACATGGCGCTGGCATAGGTGATGACGATGATCGCCACCCAGCCCGTCCAGCCCGGCAGCAGGTCGGACTTGAAGAGCGCGAAGGCCGGGATGAACACGTAGGTGAGGTAATCGATGATCAGGTCGAGCAGCACCCCGTCGAATTCCGGCGCGGTGGTCTGAACGTGATAGTGACGCGCCAGCGGCCCGTCGATGCCATCGACGGCAAAGGCCACGACCAGCCACAGGAACATCAGCTCCCACTCGCGATCGATCGCCGCCAGCATCGCGAGCATGGCGAAAACCGCGCCGGTGGCGGTGAGAAGGTGGACGAGCAGGCCGCGCATGTGAGGTGTCATGGTCGTTTCATGACGCAAGGGGCGGGGTTTTGCAAAGCGAAACCCGGCCCCCTTGCGGGGACCGGGCCCTGGAGTCGCGCGCACGCGCGGATGAAAACAGTCTCAGTTCGAGATACGAACCTCTTCGACCGGGTAGGCCAGCATGTCCTGCGCTTCCCAGGCGATGTGACAATCGTGGCAGAACGCCTGCTTGATCTTCATTTCCTTGCCGTTGGGCATGAGCGCCGAATAGATCCAGTCGCCCGCATCGGGGGCCGCGCCCTCCTCGCCCTTGGTCATGATGAAGAGCGGGCCGGGGCGCGCGGTCTTCTTCTTGGTGGAGATGGTGATGCTTTCCTTGGCGAGAACCGAGCCCGCGGGCATCACCACGTCCTCTTCGGCGAACTTGAGGTATTGCTCGGCGGCGACGTCATTGGCGAAAGTCAGCAGCAGGCGGCTGCCATGGGCACCCTGCACGGCGGGGCGGGTGGCGGTCACCGTCCAGTCGCGATAGGCGGTGGCCACCGCGTCGCCCTCCTTGGCGTAGCCTTCGGCCATCTTGTCCGACAGGCAGCTGTAGATCTCGTTGATCGCCGCCTCGTCGAGATCGAACGGATCCTCGACATCGGCCTTGCAGTCGCTGGCGGCGGCCGATTGCCCCAGCATGACGCTGACGGCGAGGGTGGCTGCGGCAAAGAGCTGGCGTTTCATTGTGTTGGTACTCCGTTTCCTGACTGGCTTGATGGGCGTCGGGACGGAAACTCGCACAGAACGGCTGTAATTGAACCTAACACTTGCGTGAGGGCGTGGCGGGTCTCAGCCGCGGCCCTGCGGGTGGGCGCGGGCGTAGACCTCCATGAGCCGGGCGGTATCGACGCCGGTATAGGCCTCGGTCGTCGACAGCGACGCGTGGCCCAGCAATTCCTGGATCGCGCGCAGATCGCCCCCGGCATTGAGCAGGTGCGTGGCAAAGCTGTGGCGCAGCGCGTGCGGCGTGGCCGAGGCGGGCAGGCCAAGCTGCGCGCGGGTGCGCGCCATCGCCTGCTGCACCGCGCGCGCGCCCAGACGCCGCCCCCGGACCCCGAAGAACAGCGGACCCTGCGGCGTGATCGCGAAGGGGCAGGCGCGCGCATAGGCCGCCACCGCGTCGCGCGCGGGCGCGATCACCGGCACCAGCCGTTCCTTGCCGCCCTTGCCGGTGATGCGCAGCGCGTCGCCCATCGGATGCGCCGCGCCGTCGAGGCCCAGCGCCTCGGAAATGCGCAGCCCGCAGCCATAGAGCAGCGTCACCACCGCCACGTCGCGCGCCGCGACCCATGGCTCTGGCGCGTCCATCCCGAGCGTGTCCAGCACATCCCGCGCCGCCCCCTCCGACAGCGGGCGCGGCAGCTTGCGCCGGTAGCGCGGCGCGCGCGCCGCGAGCACGGCGGTGGGCTCGAATCCCTCGCGCTCGGACAGCCAGCGATAAAAGCCGCGCACCGCCGAGAGGCGGCGCGCGAGCGAGCGGGGGCCGAGCCCCGCGCTGCGCTCATGCGCCATGAAGGCGCGCATGTCGGCGGTGGTGATCCGCGCAAGCGCGCCGAGGCCCTGCGTCTGCCCGTGATGCGCGGTCATGAAGGTGAGAAACGCGCGCAGGTCGCGCGCATAGGCGTCGAGCGTGTGATCGGCGGCACCGTCAAGCGCCTTGCGCGTGGCCAGCCAATCGGCCAGCGCGGCGCGCGCGGCGTCCGAGATCATGACAGCCAGCGGCGCATCACCCTCTCGAACACGCCGGCGAAGAAGGCGAGGAGGTCGCTGCCCTGCTGCGGGCTGAACTGGTGCGGGTCCTCGGCCCCCATCACCAGCATGCCCGGCAGCCGGTCGGTGCCGAAATCCAGCAGCAGGCACGCCTCGGAGCGGATATGCGCCGCGGCGCGGCCATAGACGCGGCCGTCGCCCTCGTCGATCTGGCGCAGCGTGACCTGCCGCGCGGGCGCGTCGCGCCCACCGGTGAGATAGGCGCGGATAAAGCCCGGCTCGGCCACCGAAAGCACCTCGCCCAGCCGCCGCACCGCCGGGTCGTCGTCGTTCTGCACCGATTCGAGCACCAGCCGCACCGCATCGACCCGCAGGATATGCGCCACTTCGCCGTCGAGATCGCGCAGGAAGGTCTCGAATTCGACCGGGTCGAGCATCCGCAGGATCGCGCGATGCACCTGGTTCGTCCCGGCGAGGTTCTCGTAGGCGGCGGCGATCACCGAGCGGTGGGTTTCCTCCAGCCGGTCGAGCCGCGCCTCGAGCCGGTCCATGGCGATGCCGCGCATGTCCACGATATTGGTGCCCATCGCGCGCTCGTTGGCGGCGATGAGGGCGCGCATCACGTCGGTATCGTCGAGGATCACATCCGGCTCGGAGATGATCCGCTCGCGCAATGTGTCGTCGATGCGGGGCTTGCTGCTCATCGCGGCCTCGTTCGCTTGGTTTTTCCGCACCTTAACAGATGCGGTCGCGGAATGCCGCAAGAAAATCGCGGGTTGGGGCGCGGTCCGGGGTCTGGTCTTGCGCGTGCCCGGTCATCCTCGGGCTTGACCCGAGGATGACGACTGGCGCGTCTCACAGGATCTTCTGCCCGGTCTTTGCCCAGTCGGCCATGAAGGCCTCGAGCCCCTTGTCGGTCAGGACGTGGCTGGCCATCGCCTTGATCACCGCGGGCGGTGCGGTCATCACGTCGGCGCCGATCGAGGCCGACTGGAAGGCGTGGTTGACCGTGCGGATCGAGGCCGCGAGGATCTGCGTCTCGAAGCCGTAATTGTCGTAGATGCGGCGGATATCGGCGATCAGTTCCATCCCGTCGAGATTGATGTCGTCGAGCCGCCCGATGAAGGGCGAGATGAACGTGGCCCCCGCCTTGGCCGCCAGAAGCGCCTGGTTGGCCGAGAAGCACAGCGTCACGTTGACCATGTTGCCCTCGCCCGAGAGCACCTTGCACGCCTTGAGCCCGTCCCAGGTGAGCGGCACCTTGACGGCGATGTTGGGGGCGATGGCGGCAAGCTTGCGGCCCTCGGCGATCATCGCCTCGGCCTCGAGCGCGACCACCTCGGCGCTGACCGGGCCCTCGACCATCGCGGCGATCTCCTGCGTCACCTCGAGGATGTCGCGGCCCGATTTCAGGATCAGCGAGGGGTTGGTGGTGACGCCATCGACCATGCCGAGATCGTTGAGTTCGGCGATCTGGGCGGTGTCTGCGGTATCGACGAAGAATTTCATGGGGGCGGCCCTCTCTGGCGGCTTGGGTTGTCTCGTCCCCGGCTTTACCGCATAGACGGAAAGGCCGAAACCCCGCATGTCCGCCAAGAGGAGCCTGCCGCGCGTGTGCCCAAGCTGCGAGTTCGAGACCGGGGCGCTGGTGGCGGTGCTGACGGCGCAGCCGCTGGGCGGCACGCTCCACTATCTC
>CAJXKX010000206.1 GCA_913055965.1 uncultured Roseovarius sp. | reverse complement strand
CCTCGGCATCCGGTGTCAGCGACACGTAGAACAGGATCGGCCCGAGAAAGTAATCGGCAAGCGTCGGCACGTCGCCGGCAAGCCACGCCGCCCCGTCGCGATTCTCCATCAGCAGCCGCAGAAGGGTCTGCGACGCGGCGATGGCCTGCCTGCGCGCCTCCTCGTCCTGCCCGCCGATCAGGTCGGGAAACAGGTGATAGCCCGCCACGCCCACAAGCGCGCCGTAGCCGTAGCTGTCGATCAGGCCGATCGCCTCGTTCATCCGCGCGCGCCCCCGCGCATCGGCGGGAACGAGCGCCGGTTCGGGCGCGATATCCTCGAGATAGCGGCAGATCGCGTCGGTCTCGCGGATGCGCAGCCCGTCGATATCGAGCACCGGCACCTTGCCGAACGGATGCCGCGCCAGGTGTTCGGGCTGTCGCGGCTCGCCCGCCAGCACGTTGACCGGCACCTGATCGTACTCGATGCCCTTGTCGGCCAGCACCATGCGCACCGTGCGCACATAGGTCGAGCCGTCGAAGCCGTAGAGCGTGGGTCTGTCGGACATGGCGTCTCCTCTTCTGCCCTCTCCTGTCCCGTCACGGCGATTCGGGCCGTGGGGCCGCATCGCGCCCGACGGAGCCTAGCACGGCGCGGCCGCGTGGCGAGCCGTTCCGTGCCGTTCACGACGCGCCCGCCCGCTTGACCTCGGCCCGCCCGCGCCGCACGTTGCAGGCCGACGCCACGCGCCCCGAGGATCGCCATGCCCCCCACCGCCATGACCCCCCAAGAGATCGCCCGCCTGCCCTATCGCCGCTGCGTCGGGGTGATGCTCGCCAACCCGGCGGGCGAGGTGTTCGTCGGGCAGCGCATCGACAACGACGCCCCCGCCTGGCAGATGCCGCAGGGCGGCATCGACGCGGGCGAGGGCGTGCGCGACGCCGCCCTGCGCGAGCTGTGGGAGGAGACGGGCGTGACCCCCGACAAGGTGCGCATCGAGGCGGAAACGGCGGGCTGGCTGCGCTACGACCTGCCGCATGACCTCGTGCCGCGCATCTGGAAGGGGCGCTATCGCGGGCAGGAACAGAAATGGGTGCTGATGCGGTTTCTCGGGCAGGACGCGGATGTGAACATCGCCACCGACCACCCGGAATTCTCGCGCTGGCGCTGGCTGCCGCCCGCGGACCTGCCCGCGCATATCGTGCCGTTCAAGCGCGCGGTCTACGACGCGGTGCTGGCCGAGTTCCGCGCCATCCTCTGACCTGCGCCGCGCCGCACCCCGGGTCGATTTCGCGCCGAAACGGGCCGAAATCGACCGGAATCGTCTTGTTGCCGGGCGGGGCGTTACTATACTTAGACCACAACGCGAGAGGGTCCGACCCGCGCCCGCGCATCCGCGCGGCACGAGGAGCGGGCCACGGGACAGGGGGCAGGTCGACATGGATAGCGCCGCAGTGTTCTTGCCGATCATCGCGGCGTTGCCGTTCCTCGGCGCGCTCCTTCCGGGGCTGATGATCCAGGCCGGGCGCAACACCTGCGCGGCCTTCACCGCCGCGCCCACGATCCTCGCGCTTTTGCTGCTCATGCTCTGCGTGCCGGCGGTGCTGCGCGGCGAGGTGCTGACCTATCACATCGACTGGCTGCCCTCGCTGGGCCTCAACGTCAATTTCATGCTCGACGGTCTGGGGCTTCTGTTTGCGGGCATGATCCTGGGGATCGGCCTGCTGATCATCCTCTACGCGCGGTTCTACCTCTCGCGCGAGGATCCGATGGGGCAGTTCTATACCTACCTGCTGCTCTTCCAGGGCGCGATGGTGGGGATTGTCCTTTCCGACAACATCCTGCTTTTGCTCATCTTCTGGGAACTGACCTCGCTCTCGTCCTTCCTGCTGATCGGCTACTGGAAGCACCTGCCCGAGGGCCGTCAGGGCGCGCGCATGGCGCTGACCGTGACCGGCATGGGCGGGCTCGCGATGATCGCGGGCATGCTGATCCTGGGAAACATCGCCGGAAGCTACGACCTGAGCGTGATCCTGACGCAGAAGGAGGCCATTCAGGCCAGCCCCCTCTACCTGCCCGCGCTGATCCTGATCCTCGCGGGCTGCTTTACCAAGTCGGCGCAGTTCCCGTTCCATTTCTGGCTGCCGCACGCCATGGCCGCGCCCACGCCGGTCTCGGCCTACCTGCACTCCGCGACCATGGTGAAGGCCGGCATCTTCCTCATGGCGCGGATGTGGCCGGTGCTGGCGGGCACGCCGGAATGGTTCTGGATCGTGGCCTCGACGGGCCTGATCACCATGGTGATCGCGGCCAAGATCGCGCTCTTCAAGGACGACCTCAAGGCGCTGCTGGCCTTCTCGACGGTCAGCCACCTCGGGCTGATCACCATGCTGCTGGGGCTGGGCACCAAGGCGGCGGCGACGGTCGCGGTCTTTCACATCATCAACCACGCGACGTTCAAGGCCGCGCTCTTCATGACCGCGGGGATCGTCGATCACGAGGCGCATACCCGCGACATCAAGCGGCTGGGCGGCCTGCGCCATCTCATGCCCATCACCTTCACCATCGCCACGGTGGCGGCGCTGTCGATGGCGGGCATTCCGCCGCTCAACGGCTTCCTGTCCAAGGAGATGATGCTGGCCGAGGTGGCCGAGACCCACTGGATCGGGCCCTACTGGCTGATGGGGGCGCTGGCGACGCTGGGCGCGCTGTTCTCGGTCGCCTATTCCTTCCGCTACATCGCGCATGTGTTCCTCGGACCCAAGCGGCACGACTACCCGGCGCATCCCCATGATCCGGGCTTCGGCATGTGGGCGGCCCCGGCGCTGCTGACGGTGCTGGTGGTGCTGATCGGCTTCATGCCGATGACCTTTGCCGGAGACCTCGTCAGGGTAAGCGCGCAGGCGGTGACGCAGGCCGAGCCTTACGTCAAAATCTACCACTGGCACGGGCTGGTGCCCGCGTTCTGGATGTCGGTCGTGGCGGTGCTGGGCGGCGCGGCGCTGCTGGCGCTGCATGCGCCGCTCATGCGGGCGTGGAACGCCACCCCGCGCCCCGAGGCCAAGACGATGTTCGACGCCGTGACCCGCGCGGCCACGCGCGCGGGCACGGCGCTGACCGACGGGGTGCACGATGGCAGCCTGATGCGCAACGCGGCGGTCTTTGCGGTGGTGGTGCCGGTTCTGGGCTGGTTCGCCTATGCCGCGGGCGGCATGACCGCGCCCACGCGCGCACCGCTGCCGGTGGCGCTGGTGCCGGCGGTGGGCTGGGTGATCCTGCTGGTCTCGACGGCGCTGCTGGTGGTCTATCACCGGGCGCGGTTCACCGCGCTGGTGCTCCTGGGCATCGTCGGGCTGATGGTGTCGCTGGGCTTCGTCTATTTCTCGGCCCCCGACCTCGCGCTGACGCAAATCTCGGTCGAGGTGGTGACGATCATCCTGCTTCTGCTGGCGCTCAACTTCCTGCCGCGCGAGACCCCGGCCGAGAGCAGCGGCGCGCGGCGGCTGCGCGACGGGGTGATCGCGCTGGCGGGCGGGGCGGCGGTGACGGGGCTGACCTATGCCATTCTCGTGCGCGATTTCGCGCAGGACAGCATCTCGGCCTTTCACCTCGCCAATTCCTACAAGGGCGGCGGCGGCACCAACGTGGTCAACGTGATCCTCGTGGATTTCCGCGGCTTCGACACGTTCGGCGAGATCATCGTGCTGGGTATCGCCGCGCTGGTGATCTTCGCGCTGACCGACACGGTGCTGCGCGGCGCGGGCGGGCGCAGGCTGGCCAACCTGAGCCCCGACACCAACCCCGAGGGGCAGGCGGGCGACCGTCACCCGCTGATGATGGTGATCGCCACCCGCGTGATGATGCCGATCGCGCTGATGGTGGGGGCCTATATCTTCCTGCGCGGCCATAACGAGCCGGGCGGCGGCTTCATCGCCGGGCTGGTCGTCGCCATCGCCTTCCTGATGCAGTACATGGCGTCGGGCTATGCCTGGGCCGAGGCGCGGCAGCGCGTGACCTATCACGCCACCATCGGCCTCGGCGTGCTGATCGCGGCGCTGACCGGGGTGGGTGCGTGGCTCGCCGGGCGGCCGTTCCTGACCTCGGATTACGGCTATCTGCATTTTCCGCCGATCGAGGAGTTCGAATGGGCCACCGCGATGGCCTTTGACGTGGGCGTGTTCCTGACGGTGGTGGGGGCGGTGATGCTCGCGCTGCAAAGCCTGTCGAGCATGGCGCGGCGCACCGGCGAGACGGTCAACGTCTTCCCGATGGATATCAACCCGGCGCGCACCGACACCGACACCGACGAGAACCGGGGAGGCACCTGACATGGAACTGCTCCTGGCATCCGCCATCGGCGTGCTGACCGCCGCGGGGATCTATCTGGTGCTGCGGCTGCGCAGCTTTCCGGTCATCGTCGGGCTGGCGCTGCTGACCTACGCGGTCAACCTGTTCCTGTTCGCGAGCGGGCGGCTGGTCGTCGACATGCCGCCGGTGCTGCGCGACGGGGTGGACAGCTATACCGACCCGCTGCCGCAGGCGCTGGTGCTGACCGCGATCGTGATCTCCTTCGGGATGACGGCGGTGGTGGTGATGCTGGCGCTGGGGGCCTATCTGTCGGCGGGCGACGACGACGTGAGCCTCGCGCCGCAGGATGACGGCCGGGAGGGCGGGGCATGAATCACTGGATCATCGCACCCGTGGTGCTGCCCGCGATCCTGGGCGCCATCCTGACACTGTCGATGCGGCATCACCCGAGCCTGCAACGGGTGTTCTCGGTGGCGGGCTGCGTCGCGCTCGTGGCCATCGCGTTGGGGCTGACGGTGCTGGCGGCGGGCGGCGGCATCGGCGTCTACGAGCTGGGCAACTGGCCCGCGCCCTTCGGCATCGTGCTGGTGCTCGACCGGCTGTCGGCGGTGATGGTGCTCCTGACGGCGGTGCTGGCGCTCGTCGTGCTGCTTTATGCCATCGGCACCGGCTGGGATCAGCGCGGGCGCAATTTCCACGGGCTGTGG
>CAJXKX010000205.1 GCA_913055965.1 uncultured Roseovarius sp. | reverse complement strand
GAGCGGCACGCCCGAGATGGCGGCGGCGGCACGGGCAGCGGGGGCGGACGGCTTTCTCGGCAAGCCGCTGGACAATCTCGGCCTGTTCCAGGCCGAGATCCTGCGCCTCCTGCCGCACGAACGCGGCGCCTGCGGGCCCTGGCCCGTCCCCGGCGACCGCATCGCGCCCGATCCGCTGGCCTATCGCGACGATCTCGACCAGATGCGCGACCTGCTGGGCGATGCGCCCGACGCCGCCGCGCTCGCCTATGCCGCGCAGTTCCTCTCGGGCGTGGCGCGCGACGCGGGCGACCGGCCGCTCGCGCGGGCGGCGCGGGGCCTGTCGGGGCCGCGCGGGGGAGCCTGCCTTGCCCATGTCATGGGGCTGATCGACCGGCGTCTCGCGGACCGGGCCGCGCTCTGAGCCGGGCGCGGGAGGGGCAGCACCGGACGACCACGGCGGTTGCGCGGCCCTCGTCGCCTGCCCACGACGGCAGGGCCGCGCGGCAATCCCGTCCGACCGCCGGTCCGTGCCGCGAGGACCGGGCGGCGAGGCCGCTCACGCATGTCGGGGGCGCGCGGGGCGGAGCCCCTGCCCCGCCCGCGCCCGGGCTCATGCCGCGCGGGTCATCGCCAGCGTGATCGCCTCGTAGGATTTCAGCACCGGCCAGAGCGGGCGCGGATGTTCGGGCAGCCGGGCGCGGTCCAGACCGGCGAGCAGGCTCATCCCGACGACCTCGGGCTTGCGCCGGATGCGCCCGAGGTAGAGGCTTTCGGTGCGCGCGCCCGCCGCCTCGATCTCTTCGTGCTCGGGCAACACCAAGCCGTGATAGCGGGCGACCGGCCCGGCCTCGGCATGGACGGCGGCCGATCCGTTGACGAGGTGGCAGGCCGAGACCAGCACCGCCTCGGTGCCGAACAGGTATTCCACGTCCGACCCGCCGATCACCAGCCGCTGATGCGGGGCCACCACGATATCGGCGCGCAACCCGAAATAGGGCGCGCGCAGCCGCACCGGGCGAAAGCTGCCCGCGACGGGCACGCTGCGCGCCAGCCGGTGCAGCACCGGCACCACCGCGCCCCCCGTCCCGCGCACGCAATCGCCGCGCCGCAACTGCCCGGCGGCCACGTAGCCGCCCGGCACGCGCACCGGCACCGTCCCCGAAAGCCCCGGCATCGGGCCCACCGGCTCGACCCTGTCGGAGAGCGCCGCAAAGATCACCTCGGGGTCGAGATGGCGCTGCCGCGGATCGGTGAAGGCCGTGCGCAGATCGGCGAGCGGCATCGGGTGCGGCGGCGGCACGCTGATGCTGCGCACGCCGACAAGTCCGGGCCGCTCCAGCGACAACCGGCCCCAGCGCGCCGGGGCATCCCAGCTATAGGTGATGCACAGGCTGTCGCAGCGGTCATCGGGCCGGAACGGCAGCGTCGCGTGGCGGACGTCGCGCTCCTGCGTCTCGATCAGGGTCAGCCCGCCCGAGGGAAGCAATTGCAGCGAGAACCCGCCCTTCCACGGATGCGTGCGCCCGAAGGACAGCAGCGTCTGCGGCCGCGGACCGATCGCCGGGCGCGTCTCGAGCAGCACCGTGCCGCGCGGCAGGAGCGCCGTCGGGTCGGCCCCTTGCGTCCCGCGCCCCTCTGCCAGCCCGCCCGGGTCGAAGAGCCCGCCGTCGCGCGCCGTCAGCGCGATCCAGCCCATCTCAGGCCGCCCGCCCGGTCCGCGCAAGCAGCCGCGCCTCGAACGGGCGCAGCGTGCGCCGGGCGGCGGGGCCGTAGCCTGCCCCCGTCGCCGGGTCGATCTCGGGAAAGAGCGCGTGGATCTCGGCCACGATCTCGGCCTCGAAGCTGTGGGCGGTCTGCGGCCCCGGCAGGAAGCTTTCGGTCAGCAGCCCGTCCGACCAGACCACCTGATGGCGGTCGAACAGCAGGTGCACATAGGTCACCTCGCCGCCGGGCATGCGCCGCACGCTGCGGTCGTTGACGAGGTCGCGCGCCGCGACCAGCACCTCGCTCTCGCCGAACAGCAACTCGGCCAGCGCGTCGCGCACCAGCACCCGGTGCAGCGGCGAGAGGCGGATCTCGTCATGCCGCCCGAACGTGTCGGCGGCGATGCGGATGGGGGCGAAATCACCCTCCGCCGCCACCGTGCGCGCGCCGCTCCACCGCAGCGGCTGCGCGCCCTCGTCGCGGGTGAGCACCATGTCGCCGGGCCGCAAATCC
Source organism: uncultured Roseovarius sp. (assembly GCA_913055965.1). Taxonomy (GTDB): domain Bacteria; phylum Pseudomonadota; class Alphaproteobacteria; order Rhodobacterales; family Rhodobacteraceae; genus Roseovarius. The sequence continues at coordinate 2,817 of CAJXKX010000205.1, read as the reverse complement.
TCGACCGCGACCTCGCCTGCGGGCGTGCGGATGCGCGTTCCGGCGACGAAACAGGGCACCGAATCGACGGTGACGAAGCCGCTGTCGGATGTGCCCGTGCTGCTCTCGACCCCGTAGGTAAAGGTGAACTGCTCGGTATCGCCGTCGCCGATCACCGTCACCGTGCCATCGGCATTGAGCTGGATCTGCTGGCCCGAGGCGAGCGTCACGATATCGCCCGCCGCGACCGCCTGCCCGTTGAGATGGGTGATGGTCAGCGTGCCGCCGGTGTCGTTGATATCGTTGGCGAGCAGGTCGATGACGCGGCTGCCGTCGGGAAACAGCGTCGCGCTGTCATCCTGCGCCACCAGCGCCGTCTGCACGCTGTTGGCGGCGATCAGCACGGTAGAGTCGTAGGTGTTGTCGCCGACATCGGCGATGCCGATGCGGATATCGTTCTCGACGCCGGCATTAACCGGGATGGTCAGCGTCAGGGTCAGCGTGACCCCGTCCATCTCGGTGTTGAACTGGTCGGCGGTGTTGTCCTGAAAGAGGTTCTGGTTGGCGCCGCCGTTGATATTGCCCGGGTCGATATCGCCATTGCCGATGGAAAGCGGCACGAGGCTGCCATTGATCCACACGCCGAAGAAATCCTGGAACGCGCTGGTGGCGAACTCGGGATATTCCTCGGAGGCAAAGACGAACTGCATCGTCATCACGTTGCCGGTGGGCACGAAGGTGACGTCGAGAAACGCCGCGTCGAAGGTAAAGGCACCCGCCGCCGCGTTGAAATCGGCCACACCGTTGGGCCCGCTGGAATTGGTCGTGGTGCTGCTCGACAGGTTGGACTGGAACGGGTTGTCGTTGGTAAAGCCGCGCAGGTCGCCGGTCGAGAACATAACGCCCGAATCGCCCGGCACGACACCCGGCGAGATCGCGTTGCCATTGGTATAGATACCCGAGGAATCGTTGTCCCCGGTATAGTTCGCGCTGACGATTGTGACGCCGTCGCCGAAGATCGTCTCGGCCATCTCCAGATCGGAGGCCCCACGATCGATCGGAAGTTCCACACCTGCTACCATGCTCTGCCCGCCTCGTTACGAGAGGCAGATCAAGCCCAGCCTGCACCGGCCCGGAACGGGCCGCCGGAATTCATGACGGAGTGCGCGCCCTTGCCTGTCGGCGCGCGTTCCTGCCCGAATGCCGGGGGCCGGTCTGCCGCGAGGATCTGCGTCCTCCTGACGGGCGGCGGCCCCTGCGTCTGTCTTGCCCTGCCTCGGGTTTTTGTTATCGACTATCTTTAGATAGCAAAAACTTCCATTGGTGTTAAGGTTTATTCCTTTGACGCGCGGCGGATGGGGGCGCGCGGTCGATTTGCGCCCGGGAACGATCCGGGCTACGCCTGCGCCAGCCGTGCCCTACAGGATATCCGCCATGCCCCTCTGTCCGCTCGATCCCGCGCGCCTCACCGCCGACCTGATCCGCTGCCCCTCGGTCACGCCCGAGGAGGGCGGCGCGCTGCGGCTTCTGGAGGGGGTTCTGTCGGAGGCGGGCTTTGCCTGCACCCGGGTGGACCGCGGCGGGGTGAGCAACCTCTTCGCCCGCTGGGGCGCGAAGGGCGCGGCGCGCAGCTTCGGCTTCAACGGCCATACCGATGTCGTGCCGGTGGGCGACGCGGCCGCGTGGTCGGTGCCGCCCTTCGATGCGGTGGAGCGCGACGGGATGCTCTGGGGGCGCGGTGCCACCGACATGAAATCGGGCGTCGCCGCCTTTGCCGCGGCAGCGGTGGATTTCGTGACGCAGACCCCGCCCGACGGGGCCGTGATCCTCGCCATCACCGGCGACGAGGAAGGCGACGCGGTGGACGGCACCCGCGCCCTGCTCGACTGGATGGAGGCGAATGGCGAGCGCATGAGCGCCTGCCTCGTGGGCGAGCCCACCTGCCCCGAGCGCATGGGCGAGATGATCAAGATCGGGCGCCGCGGCTCGCTCTCGGCGTGGATCACGCTGACCGGCGTGCAGGGCCATTCAGCCTATCCGCACCGCGCGCGCAACCCGCTGCCCGCGATGGCGCGGCTGATGGACCGGCTGTCCTCGCACACACTCGACGCGGGCACCGACCATTTCGATCCCTCGACGCTGGCCGTCGTCACCATCGACACTGGTAACCCGGCGACCAACGTGATCCCCGCCGAGTGCCGCGCCACCGTCAACATCCGCTTCAACGACACCCATGACGGCGCGAGCCTCACCGCCTGGCTGCGGGCCGAGATCGACCGCGTCGCCGAGGAATGCGGCATCGCGGGCGAGATGCGCGTCAAGGTCTCGGGCGAGGCGTTCCTCACCCCGCCCGGCCCCCTCTCCGATCTGGTGGCGCGGGCGGTCGAGGCGGAAACCGGCGTGGTGCCCGCGCTCTCGACCACGGGCGGCACCTCGGATGCACGCTTCGTCAAGGATCACTGCCCGGTGGTGGAATTCGGCCTCGTGGGCCAGACCATGCACCAGGTGGACGAGCGGGTGGAGATTGCCCAAATCCACCAGCTTAAGGCAATCTATTCACAGATTCTGCGCGATTATTTTACATGATGCGGCAAACCCTCGTCGTGATGCTCAAGGAGCCGCGCCCCGGCCGGGTCAAGACGCGGCTGGGGCGCGAGATCGGCATGACCGCCGCCGCGTGGGGGTTCCGCCACCAGGTGGCGCGGCTCTTGCGGCGGGTGGAGGATCCGCGCTGGCAGTTGGTGCTGGCGGTGAGCCCCGATGCCGAGGGGCTGGCGAGCCGCGTCTGGCCCGCGCATCTGCCGCGCCTCGCGCAGGGCACGGGCGGTCCCGCCGCTC
>CAJXKX010000204.1 GCA_913055965.1 uncultured Roseovarius sp. | reverse complement strand
CCGCCGAAGAGCGCGCGCCCCGCAGAGCCGGTATTGAGCGCTCCGATCATCTCCGACAGCGCGGCCTGCGCCGCGCGCGCGAGCGCGCCCGGCTGCATCGCGCCCCCGGCACCCGAGGCGGTCAGCGCCGCCTCGGCCAGCGCGCCGCCGCTTTGCTCCACGCGGGCCAGTGCCGTCTGCATCACCTCGGCATCCATCGCGGCGATCCTTGCCACCTCTCGATGCGCCCCCGCGAGCGTCAGGGCGTGCTCGATATCCGCGAGCGGCTGGAGGTTGCCCGACAGCGTCCGCGCGGGATCGGCGGTGCGCCCGGAGGCAAGCTCGCCCGTCAGGCGCGCGATGTCGCGGGCGAGAACCGTGCCCTGCCTGCGCAGCACGAGGCTCTGGGCGAGATCACCGATGGATTGCAGGGCCATGTCATATCCTCAGCAGGGTTTGCATCATGTCGTCGAGCGTCTGGATCATGCGGGCATTGGCCGAAAAGGCCTGTTCCACGAGGATCAGGCGCTGCAGTTCGGCATCGCTGTCCACGCCGCGGCGCAGTTCCATCTCGCGCAGTTCCCCGGCCTGCCCGGCGGCAAAGCTCTGCGCGGATTCGGCCGTCAGGCGCGCCTGTGCCGCGCGGCTCGACAGCCGGGCGGCATGGCTCGAGAGATCGCGCGGCGCCTCGTTCGGCAGCGTGGCCTCCTGTGCCGAGAGCGCAGGCCCGAGGGCCGCGAGATAGGGGGCCTGCGCCACGGCCGAGGGGAGGGCGGCATCCGGCCCCGTGCGCAGCCGGAAGAGTGCGCCGCCCGCCGACGGATCGACGGCCGCACCCACCGCGAGCCGCCCCGCAAGCCCGGTCTCCTGTGCCGGGTCGAACCGGGCCCCGGCATCGGTGAAGAGCCCCGGCGATGGCGGCGGCGTCAGGCGCTCGGTGCGTCCGATCAGGTCGCGCGCAAAGCTGTCGAGCCCGCGCAGCACCTCGGGGCCGAGCGCGTCGCGCGTGTCGAAGAGCGCGGCGAGCCGCCCGCCCGCGAGCGGCCCGTCGGCACCGGTCGGGACGGGGCGGCCGTTGAGGCTCGGCCCTGAGAGCCCGCCGTTTTCAAGCGTCATCTGCGCGGTCACCGGCGCTGTCGGCGCAAAGCCGATCTGCGCCGCGCGCCCGTCGAGCAGGACCGCGCCGCCGGTCGTGACCAGCGCGACGGCACCGCGGTCGCGCGCGAGTTGCCTGACGGGGACGAGGTCCGCGATCGCGTCGATCGCCTGCTGGCGCCGATCTTCGAGAGCGGCGGTCTCGTGGCCTGTCGCGCGCGCGGAAACGATGCGCGCATTGATCTCGGCCACCTCCGCGAGGCCGGTCCCGAGCCTGTCGACCGCGGCGGCGATATCGGCATCGGCGCGGCTGCGCAGGCTCTCGATCTCGTCCGCGGCCCGGTTCACACCCGCGGCGAGCGCGCCCGCTGCGCCCAGCACCGCCTCGAGCCGGGTATCGTCTTCCGGGCGGGCGGAAGCGGCGGCGATCGCCGCCTCGAAATCCGCCACCCGGTCGGTGAGGCTGCCGCCATCCCCGGGCAGGCCGAGGGCACGCTCGACCGCGATGGCGAAGGCGGTGCGGGTCTGCGACCCCGCAAGGGCGCTGTCGGCCAGCCTGCGATCGGCGATCAGCACCGGATCGATGCTGCGTGTCACGCCGGTGACCGCCACGCCGCCGCGCGTGCCCTGTGCCGCGAGGCCAAGCTCGCGCAGGGCGTGGCCGGGGGTGAGCGCGTTGGCGAGATTCCCGGCGATCACATCGGTCATCCGGGCGTTCGCGCCGAGCCCGCTCAGGGCGTTCTGGAAGGCGGCAGAGATCGACATGAGGCCTGTCCTTTAACGGGGCGCGGGGATCAGCGGATGATGTTGGTGGTTTCCTGCAGCATCTCGTCGACGGTCTGGATCACCCGCGCGTTCGAGGAATAGGCGCGCTGGGTCTGGATCATGTCGGTCAGTTCGCGCGCCACGTCGGTGGCCGATTCCTGCCGGGCGAAGGACACCAGATCGCCGGTCGGCCCGTCCCCGGCATCCCAGAGGAAGAAGCTGCCGCTGTCGATCGAGGGGCGATAGGTCTGGCGGTCGAGCGCGACCATGCCGCTCGGGTTGGGCAGATCGACGAGCGGGACCTGAAAGATCGTCCGCGTCACGCCGGTGTCGAAGCTGGCATGGACGAACCCGTTGGCATCGACCTCGACCGAGACCATGTTGCCGACCGGCGATCCGTCCTTGGAGATCGAGAGCGGCGCAAAGCTGTCGGACAGCTGCGTCAGCCCCTCGGAGGTGCCGGGGCGGCCGATGCTGATCTCGACGGGGCCGCCGTTGACGGTGGCGATCAGGCGTCCGGTGGCCGGGTCGTAGGGGCCGCCGGTGATCGCGGTGGCGTCGAGCAACGTCCCGCCCGCGGCGCGTGAATCGTCGAATTCGAGCCTGTACTCGCCGATGATGGCATTGCCGCTCGCCGAATCGCGCAAGGTCATGGTCCAGAGGTTGGAGGTTCCGCTGGCCGGGACCTGCGGCGCAAAGGAGGCGAGGATCGTCTCGGACCGCCCGAGATTGTCGAAATACTCGATCGAAAGCTCTTGCGGCGCGCCTGTGCCGCCCGCCTCGGTCTCGGTCGCGGGCAGGTTGACGCCCAGGGTGATCGCCGTGGTGGGCTCGCCGGTCAGCTGGTTGACATTGACCTGCACCGGCACCAGCCCGTCGCTGGTGTCACGGGGAAAGGCCGGGACGCTGCCGTCAGGCCCCGCGGGCCAGCCCAGCAGCGTGAGCCCCGACGCGGTGACAAGCCGCCCGTCCGCGTCGGTGCGGAACGAACCGGTGGTCGTCAGCAGCATCTGCGGGCTGCCGTTGGCGACCGCGATCTGGCTGCTGGCCGCGACCGGGATGAACCCGCGCCCGCGCACCGCGAGATCGGTGGGGTTCTCGGTGGTGAGGAGCGAGCCGCCCTGGTCGATCAGCCGCTCGGTCGTCGGGCGCACGCCGCCTGCGGCGTAATTCCCGCTATTGCCGCGCACCACGAGCGAATCAAAGCTCGTCTCGACCCGGCGATACCCGAAGGTCGAGGCATTGGCGATGTTGTCGGAAATCGCGGCGAGCCGGGACGCGTTGGCATTGAGCCCCGCCACGCTGGCATTGAGGGAGGAGGAAATCGTCATGGACACGCCTTTCAACTGGATCGAGCACCGTCTCGATACCGTCATAGGCGCGTTGCCTTAACAGGGCGCTAATCGCCTCGGTTTTCCGGTTTTCAGCCGGATCGCAGGAATGTCACCTCCAACCGGTTGTTGCGCGTCGACATCGGGTCCGCCACCGCCGGTGACCGGTCGGCATGGCCGGTCAGGCGGCGGATGCGCGGGCGTGCGAGCCCCGCCTCCTCGAGCAGCAGGCGCATCCGGTTGGCGCGCGCGCTCGACAGGTCCCAGACCGGGTTGTCGGCAAGGGTCACGGGGCGTGCGCGCGTATGCCCCGCGATGGCGATGTCATTGGTGACCGGCACGGCCACCGATGCGAGCAGCGCCGCGATCTCGCGCAGCGTCTCGGTCGGTGCGCTGTCGCCGGGCAGGAAGAGCGCCGCGTCGCCCACGTCGAATATCTCGATGATCAGCCCCTCGTCGGAGACCCGCGTCACGATGTGGCGCAGCAGCCCGTCGGAGACGATGCTCTCGCCGCTGCGCCCGCGCAGCCGCTCGTCGATCTCGGTGAACGCGGCGGCGTCGGCTTCGTTCGTTTCGGCGTTCGCGCCCCCCGGCATCGCCCCGAGATCGCCGCGCGCCTGGTGGCTCTGCGTGCTGTGGAGGCTGGAAGCGCCGGTACCGCTCTGGGCGAGGCTCTGCTCGGAAAAGACGGTATCGCCACCGAACGCGCCGCTGCCGCCACCTGACACCCGGTTGATCGGCACGGTCGGGCTGAAGTAATCCGCGATGCCCTTGCGTTGCTTTTCGGTTGTCGCGCCCAGAAGCCACATCAGCAGAAAGAAGGCCATCATCGCGGTCACGAAGTCGGCATACGCCACCTTCCACGCGCCGCCATGGTGCCCGCCGCCGTCCGCGACCTTCTTTCGTTTGATGATGACCGGCGCCGCATTGCTGCGCGCGTCCATGACTCACCACCTGTTTCTCACCCGGTGCAAGGCCTAGCACGCGTGCCTTTAACAGGCTGTTAACACGTCAAGTTTTAACGGTCCGGCTCAGGCCAGCCCGGGCAGCCACAGCACGATGGCGGGGAACGCGACCAGCAGCGCGATGGTCACCGCGTCGGCGATGAAGAACGGCGTGACGCCCCGGAACACGTCCTGCACGCTGAGGTCGGGGCGCACGCCCGCCACCACGAAACAGTTGAGCCCGATGGGGGGCGTGATCAGACAGAACTCGGCCATCTTGACCACGAGAATCCCGAACCAGATCGCGCACATCGGCCCGGACATCCCGAAGGTGCTGTCGGCTGCGCTGACATAGGCCCCGCCATTGAGCGCCATCACCGCAGGATAGACCACCGGCAACGTCAGAAGCAGCATGCCGATGGCGTCCATGAACATGCCCAGCACGGCATAGGCCAGCAGGATGCAGATCAGGATCAGCATCGGCGACACGGTGAGCGAGGTGATCCAGTCGGCAAAGGCCGAGGGCAGGTCGGCGAAGCCGAGGAAGCGTACATAGACCAGCACGCCCCAGATGATGGTAAAGATCATCACCGAGAGCTTGGCCGTTTCCAGCAGCGCGTCCTTCAGTTCCGGCCAGCGCATGCCGCGATACAGCGCCATCAGGAACACCACGAACGCCCCGATCGCGCCGCCCTCGGTCGGCGTGCCCCAGGCATCGCCGCCGAACGGGTTGTAGACGAAGAAGATGATCGTCACCACGACGAAGACGATGGGCAGGGCGGGCGGCAGCGCGGTGAACCGCTCGCGCCAGGTAAAGCCGCCCACCGGCGGGCCGAACCCCTTGATCGTCAGCGCCAGCCCGATGATCAGCACGCCGTAGACAAAGGCCGAGAACACGCCCGGAACAAA
>CAJXKX010000203.1 GCA_913055965.1 uncultured Roseovarius sp. | reverse complement strand
TCGGAGGCCCCGGCATCGCATGGCGGCTTCCATCCGGATGTCGCGCGCATTGCCCACGAGATGCATGCGCCACTGGGAGCGCTGATCGCCACGGCCGAGGCGCTGAGGGGGGAGGGACCGGCGCCCGACCCCGCCTCGGTCGAGCGGCACGCATCGGATGTCGCGGTGGCGTCGTGGCGGGTGCTTCGGCTTGCGGGTGAGCTGTCGCAGATCGACCGCGCCGGGCAGAGCGCCGCGCGCCAGACGCTGGTCGAGGTCGATCTGTGCCGCCTGGCGCGACGCGCCCGGCCACGTGATCTTCTTCGTGAACGGCGCGCAGGCCGGGGCGCTGACGCAGGATGCGGAGCTCTTCCTCTCGATCTGGCTGGGCGAGAAGACCCGCCACCCCGAGGGGCGAACGGCGCTGCTTGACGGGCGCTGCGATGGCTGACACCGCCCTTGCGCGCGGCGAGCTCGCGCGCGGCGGCTTGATGGCGGCGGCACTGGCCTTCGGCGGGCTGCCGCTCTATGTCCACGCGCCGCGCTATTACGCCGAGGAGATGGGCCTCGGGCTCGGGGCGCTGGGCGCGGTGCTGCTGGCGGCGCGCCCGCCGCTATCGCGAGGTCTGGGCGCTGGCGGCGGCGGCGCTGCTCGCGGCCGGCTTCGTCGTGCTGTTCGCGCCGCCCGGATGGGGTGACGCCCCTGTCCGGTTGGCGCTGGGGCTGGTCGCCGCCTTCACGGGCTTCAGCGCGCTGCAGATCGCGCTCTACGACCACGGGCTCGCGCTCGCGCGCGCGGCCGGAGGCGGCCACACCCGCGTGGCGCTCTGGCGCGAGGCGGGCGGCCTGGTGGGCATCTGCCTCGCCGCGATGGCGCCGGCGGTGCTTGGCGCGGTGCTGGGGCCGAAGGCGGGCTTCCTCGGATTCGCGCTTCTGTTCGTCGTGGTGGCCGCGGTCGCCGCCGGCGCGATGGCCGGTCGCTGGCGCGCCTCGGGTGCGATCGAGGGCGCGGTCGAGGACGCGCCCGCCGACCTGGTGATCAAGGCGCTGGGCTTTGAGCCGGAAGAGCTGCCAACCCTCTGGAATCAAAAGGAACTGGAGGTCACCCGCTGGGGCACTGTCAAGGCCGAGTTCACCACCGGGCGCACCGCGCTGCCGGGGGTCTATGCCGTGGGCGACATCGTGCGCGGCGCATCGCTGGTGGTCTGGGCGATCCGCGACGGGCGCGATGCGGCGGCGGCGATCCTCGACGATCTGGGCGGAACGCAGGCCATCGCGGCGGAGTAGCGGTCCCGCGTCGGTATTTCGTCGGTATTCCGGCGGTATCCCCGACGCTGGCGGTGCCAGGACATGACAGAAAAGCTGACCCACCGGGTATAGGAAGGGTAAAGACCGATGACGAAACTGGATGCAAACTGGGCCGCCACGGAAGCGGCCAAGCGCGACTGGCTGGCCGAGAACGGGATGTATGCCCATGAGGAGGAGCATTCCTCCTGCGGGGTGGGTCTTGTCGTGAGCATCGATGGCGAGCCCTCGCGCAAGGTGGTGCAGGCGGGGATCGACGCGCTCAAGGCGATCTGGCACCGCGGCGCGGTCGATGCCGACGGCAAGACCGGCGACGGCGCGGGCATCCATGTGCAGATCCCGGTGCCGTTCTTCTACGACCAGATCCGGCGCACCGGGCACGAGCCGGACGAGAGCCGTCTGGTGGCGGTGGGGCAGGTGTTTCTGCCGCGCACGGATTTCGGCGCGCAGGAGCGCTGCCGGACCATCGTCGAGACCGAGGTGCTGCGGATGGGGCACACGATCTATGGCTGGCGGCACGTGCCGGTGGATGTGACCTGCCTGGGCGAGAAGGCCAATGCCACGCGGCCCGAGATCGAGCAGATCCTCATTTCGGACGCCAAGGGGCTGGACGAGGAAAGCTTCGAGCGGGAACTCTACGTCATCCGCCGCCGGATCGAGAAGGCGGCGCAGGCGGCGGGGATCGCGGGCCTCTACATCGCGAGCCTGTCGTGCCGGAGCATCATCTACAAGGGCATGATGCTGGCCGAGCAGGTGGCGGTGTTCTATCCCGACCTGATGGACGAGCGGTTCAAGAGCGCGTTCGCGATCTATCACCAGCGCTATTCGACCAACACCTTTCCGCAATGGTGGCTGGCGCAGCCGTTCCGGATGCTGGCGCATAACGGCGAGATCAACACGCTCAAGGGCAACCTGAACTGGATGAAGAGCCACGAGATCCGCATGGCGTCTTCGGCCTTTGGCGACATGGCCGACGACATCAAGCCCATCGTGGCGCAGGGATCGTCGGACAGCGCCGCGCTCGATGCGGTGTTCGAGGTGCTGGTGCGGGCGGGGCGCAGCGCCCCGATGGCCAAGACCATGCTGGTGCCGGAATCCTGGTCGAAGCAGGCCGAGGACCTGCCCGCCGCGTGGCGCGACATGTATTCCTATTGCAACAGCGTGATGGAGCCGTGGGACGGCCCGGCTGCGCTGGCGATGACCGATGGACGCTGGGTCTGTGCCGGGCTGGACCGCAACGGGCTGCGGCCGATGCGCTACGTGGTGACGGGCGATGGGTTGCTCATCGCCGGGTCAGAGGCGGGGATGGTGCCGGTGGACGAAGCCACCGTGCGCGAAAAGGGCGCGCTTGGCCCCGGTCAGATGATCGCGGTGGACATGGACGAGGGCCGCCTGTTCCACGATTCCGAGATGAAGGACCGGCTGGCCGGTGCGCAGCCCTTCGGCGAGTGGGTGGGCAAGATCAACGAGCTTGACAGCGTGCTGTCGGGCGTGACGGAGGCGCCGCTCTTCGAGGGGGGCGACCTGCGCCGCCGGCAGATCGCGGCGGGCTATACCATCGAGGAGATCGAAGCGATCCTCGCGCCGATGGCGGAGGACGGCAAGGAGGCGGTGGCCTCGATGGGCGATGATACGCCCGCCGCCGTGCTGTCGCGGCAATATCGCCCGCTCAGCCATTATTTCCGGCAGAATTTCAGCCAGGTGACCAACCCGGCGATCGACAGCTTGCGCGAGTTCCGGGTGATGAGCCTCAAGACCCGGTTCGGCAACCTCAAGAACGTGCTGGACGAGTCGAGCGCGCAGACCGAGATCATCGTGCTGGAAAGCCCGTTCGTGGCCAATGCGCAATGGCAGGAGATGATCCGCGCCTTCGAGACCGACGTGGCCGAGATCGACTGCACCTTCGCCCCCGGGGCGGGCGCGCTGCAGGCGGGGCTGGAGCGCATCCGCGCCGAGGCGGAGGACGCGGTGCGATCCGGGATCGGGCATATCGTGCTGAGCGATCACGGCCTGGGAGAGGATCGGATCGGGATGCCGATGATCCTGGCGACGAGCGCGGTGCATTCCCACCTGACGCGCAAGGGCCTGCGGACGTTCTGTTCGCTGAACGTGCGCTCGGCGGAGTGCATCGACCCGCATTATTTCGCGGTGCTGATCGGCGCGGGGGCGACCACGGTGAACCCGTATCTCGCCGAGGACACCATCGCCGACCGGATCGGGCGCGGCCTGATCGAGGGGAGCCTCACGGAGGCGGTTGCGCGCTATCGCGCGGCGATCGACCTTGGCATTCTCAAGATCATGTCGAAGATGGGGATTTCGGTGATCTCCTCGTATCGGGGGGGGCTGAATTTCGAGGCGGTGGGCCTGAGCCGCGCGATGTGCGCGGAGTATTTCCCCGGCCTCGTGAGCCGGATCAGCGGCATCGGGGTGAGCGGCATCCAGGCCAAGCTGGAGGAGGTGCATGGCCGCGCCTTCGGCGGCGGTCGGGACATCCTGCCGATCGGCGGATTCTACAAGGCGCGCAAGTCGGGCGAGACCCATGCCTGGGGCGCGCAGACCATGCACATGATGCAGATGGCCTGCAACAAGGCCAGCTATGCGCTGTGGAAGCGGTATTCGGCGGCGCTGCAGGCGAACCCGCCGATTCACCTGCGCGACCTGATGGCGATCAAGCCCATCGGCGAGCCCGTACCGCTGGAAGAGGTGGAGAGCGTGACCGCGATCCGCAAGCGGTTCGTGACGCCGGGGATGAGCCTCGGCGCGCTGTCGCCCGAGGCGCACAAGACGCTGAACATCGCGATGAACCGGATCGGCGCGCGCAGCGACAGTGGCGAGGGCGGCGAGGACCCGGCGCATTTCACACCCGATTCCAATGGCGACAACCCCAGCGCCAAGATCAAGCAGGTGGCGAGCGGGCGCTTTGGCGTGACGGCGGAATACCTCAACCATTGCGAGGAACTGGAGATCAAGATCGCGCAGGGCGCGAAGCCCGGCGAGGGCGGGCAGCTTCCGGGGATGAAGGTCACGGACCTGATCGCAAGGCTGCGGCATTCGACCAAGGGGGTGACGCTCATCAGCCCGCCGCCGCATCACGACATCTACAGCATCGAGGACCTCGCGCAGCTGATCTACGATCTCAAGCAGATCAACCCGACGGTCAAGGTGACGGTCAAGCTGGTGGCGCAGTCGGGCGTGGGCACCATCGCCGCGGGCGTGGCCAAGGCCAAGGCCGATGTGATCCTGATTTCGGGCCACAATGGCGGCACCGGGGCGAGCCCCGCCACCTCGATCAAATATGCCGGGCTGCCCTGGGAGATGGGCCTCACCGAGGCGCATCAGGTGCTGTCGATGAACAACCTGCGGGGGCGCGTGACGCTGCGCACCGACGGGGGATTGCGCACCGGGCGCGACATCGTCATGGCGGCGATGATGGGGGCCGAGGAATACGGCATCGGCACCGCCGCGCTCATTGCCATGGGCTGCATCATGGTGCGTCAGTGCCAGAGCAATACCTGCCCGGTGGGGGTGTGCACGCAGGACGAGGCGCTGCGCGCCAAGTTCACCGGCAGCGCCGAGAAGGTGGTCAATCTCATCACCTTCTACGCGCAGGAAGTGCGGGAAATCCTCAGCGAGATCGGCGCGCGGTCGCTCGACGAGGTGATCGGGCGGGCGGACCTGCTGACGCAGGTGAGCCGCGGCTCGGCGCATCTCGACGATCTCGACCTCAACCCGATGCTGATC
>CAJXKX010000202.1 GCA_913055965.1 uncultured Roseovarius sp. | reverse complement strand
AGCACCCGTTCGATCATGTTGCGCAGCTGGCGCACGTTGCCGGGCCAGTTGAGCGTCTGCAGCAGCGCCGCCGCCTCTTCGGACAGTTCGCGCTTGGGCAGGCCCTGCGTCTCGTGCAGCAGGGCGATGAAATGCCTGGCCAGTTCGGGGATGTCCTCGCGCCGTTCCTCTAGCCCGGGCACCCGGATCGGCACCACGTTGAGACGGTGATAGAGTTCGCGGCGGAAGCGGCCCTCGGCGATCTCGGCCTCGAGATCGCGGCTGGTCGAGGAGATCACCCGCAGATCGACCCGCACCTTGTCACCGCCGCCCACCCGCAGGAAGGTCTGATCGACCAGCACGCGCAGGATCTTGGACTGGGTGCCGGGCGGCAGGTCGGCCACCTCGTCGAGATAGAGCACCCCGCCATTGGCCTGCTCCAGCAGGCCCTGGGTGATGCCCGCCTCGGTGCCTTCCTGCCCGAACAGCACCTCTTCCATCCGCTCGGCGGCGACGGCGGCGCAGTTCACCGTGACGAAGGGCGCATCGGCGCGCGCCGAATTGGCGTGGATGTAGCGCGCGGCAAGTTCCTTGCCGGTGCCCGACAGCCCGGTCAGCATCACCCGCCCGTTGGACCGCGTGACCTTGTCGAGCTGCGCGAGCATGGCGCGGAAAGCGGCGGAACTGCCCAGCATCTGCGACGGCGCGCTCTCGCGGCGCCGGAGCGCCTGGTTCTCGCGACGCAGGCGGCTGGCCTCCATGCCGCGGCGGATCACAACGAGAAGCTGGTCGATGTTGAAGGGCTTTTCGATGAAGTCATAGGCGCCCTGCTTGATCGCCGCGACCGCGATCTCGATGTTGCCGTGCCCCGAGATGATGATCACCGGGATCTCGGGGTGGTCGCGCTTGACGGTCTTGAGGATGTCGATGCCGTCCATCCGGCTGTCCTTGAGCCAGATGTCGAGGATCAGCAGGCCCGGCGGCTCGGAACGGATGGCGGCCATCGCCTCGTCGGAATTGGCGGCGAGGCGGGTCTCGAAGCCCTCGTCGCCGAGAATGTCGGAAATGACCTCGCGGATATCGCGCTCGTCATCGACGATCAGAATGTCGCTCATGGCTACCTCATTCGGCCGCGGGGGCCCTTGCGGTTGTCTCGTCGTCGCGGCGCAGCGGCAGGCGCAGCACCGCCCGTGCCCCGGCATGCGTGCCCGGGCCCAGCGGTTCGGCATCCTCCAGCCGCAGCGTGCCGCCGTGCTCCTCGATGATCTTCTTGACGATCGGCAGGCCCAGCCCGGTGCCCTTTTCGCGGGTCGTGACATAAGGCTCGAACAGCCGGGTGCTGTCCTGCGGCAAGCCGATGCCGTTGTCGGAAATCGCGATCACCGCCGTGCCGTCCTCGGCGCGGCTCTCGATGCGGATGGTGGGCACATGGCCCTCGGGCGCCCCCGCCTCGCGCAGGCTCTCGATCGCCTCGCCCGCGTTCTTGATCAGGTTGGTCAGCGCCTGCCCGATCATCGCCGCGTCGATCTCGGCCATCAGGTCGGCCTCGCTCAGGGCCAGGTCGAATCGCGTGTCGGGCTGGCCGCTCTCCTGCAGCATGATCGCCTCGCGCAGCACCTTGGACAGGCTCTCGATGCGGGTCTTGGGCTGCGGCATGCGGGCGAATTTCGAGAATTCGTCGACGATGCGGCGCAGGTCGCCGGTCTGGCGCACCACCACGTCGGTCAATTCCTCCAGCTTTGCCGCCTCCTCCTCGGGCAGTTGGCGGGCGAACTTGCGCTTGATGCGCTCGGCGCTGAGCGAGATGGGCGTGAGCGGGTTCTTGATCTCGTGGGCGATGCGCCGCGCCACGTCGCCCCAGGCGGCCATGCGCTGTGCGGTCACCAACTCGGTCACGTCGTCGAAGGCCACCACGTAGCCCTCGCGCCGCCCGCCTTCGCCCGAGCGGGTGGACATGCGCACCAGCAGGTTCTCCTGCCGCCGCCCGCGGGTGACCGCGATCTCCTCCTGCACGAAGCCCGCGGGGCTCTGCATCAGGCGGGCGAACAGCGCGCCGAATTCCGGCACCGCCGCCGCCAGCGCAAGCGATTGCTGGTCCTCGCGCCAGTCGAGCAGCCGCTCTGCGGCGCGGTTGACGAATGTCACGCGGCCTTGCGCATCGAGCCCCACCACCCCCGACGAGACCGATCCCAGCACCGAATCGAACAGCCGCCGACGCCGCTCGATCTGGCGCGTATTGGCCAGCAGCCGGTCGCGCTGGCCCTTGAGCTGCCGGGTCATCTGGTTGAAATAGCGGCCAAGCTCGGCGATCTCGTCATCGCTCTGTTCTTCGCGCACCTGGGTGTCGAGATCGCCCTCGCCCACCCGTTGCGCCGCCGATGTGAGCCGCCCCACGGGCCGCGACAGGCGCTCTGCGAACCACATGCCCAGCCAGATCGCGGCCAGGATGAGGATCAGCGCAAAGCCGAAATAGACCAGCCCGAACTCGAACAGCACGCGGCCCCGCTCGCTCTCGCGCTGCTTGTAGAAGGCCGCGGTCTCCTGCGTCTCGTCGAGCAGGTTGAGGATGTCGCCATCCACCGTGCGGCTGACATAGAGCAACCGGTCGGCGAAGGCGTCGAGCGGCAGCAGCGCGCGGAATTCGTTGTTGTCCCAGTCGCGGATCACCAATTCGCCCGCCTCGCGCGCCTGCGCGATCTGGTCGGCGCCCGGTTCCTCGTAGTCGAACAGGTAGGAGCGTTCGCCCCGGGCGCGGATTTCCCCGGTGCCGTCGATCACGAAGGCCTCTTTCAGACCGCGCTGGATCTCGCGCTGACCAGACGACAGCACCTGCCGGATATCGCCGTCGCTCATGTAGATCGAGGCGCGCCGCGTGCCGTCGAGCACCCGTTTCAGCACCTGCGCATCGGCCAGAAGGTCGCGGCGGTGTTCTTCCTCGTAGGCGCTGGCGGCGGCGACGGAACTGTCCACCACGCGGCCCACCCGCTCGGAGAACCACGCCTCGAGCCCCATGTTGATCGACAGCATCGCGAACACCGCGACCGCCACCGTGGGCAGCAGCGCCATGACAGCGAACACGCCCGTGAGCCGCAGGTGCAGCTTGGACCCCGCCGAATGCGAGCGCCGCGCGGCGATCATCCGCGCCACCCGCTGCAGCACCAGCCCGGCGACGATCAGCACATAGATCATGTCGGCCAGCAGCACCAGGCGCAGCCCGTCCGATCCGCTGCCGCGGTCGAGCGGGCCCATGACCATGTAGGTCAGCACCGCTAGCGCCGGGCCGGTCAGGACCAGACCGAACGCGCCCCAGTTGCGCAGCCGCCGCAAGCGGCCCGCCCCCAGCCAGCCACGCCCGCCCGCGCGCAGTGTGCGTGTCGCCAGCGCCACGCCTCTCTCCCATCATGCTGTGGGCGCTACGCCCGCTCGCCACGACAGGTAGAGGGCGGGACCGGACATGCGCCCCGATCGTCACAGTGCTGTTGCATGTTTACATCAACTTGCGCCGACGTGTCACGCGAATATCCAGATCGGTGATCTTCTTGCGCAGCGTATTGCGGTTGATTCCCAGCAGTTCGGCACAGCGGATCTGGTTGCCGCCCGTGGCCTCGAGCGCGATCTCGATCAGCGGGGCCTCGATCTCGCGCAGGATGCGGCCGTGCAGGCCCGGCGGCGGCAGGTCGGTGCCATGCAGGTCGAAATAGCGCCGCAGATGCGCGCTCACCGCGCCGGTCAGCGTCTCGCTGCGGCCGGGCTGCATCACCGGTTCGGCGCGGGGCTGGTTGCCGAGAATGGCGGCGATCTCGGGGCGTCCGATCTCTTCGGACTGCGCGGTGAGCGCGATCCGGCGGACCGCGTTCTCCAGCTGGCGGACATTGCCGGGCCAGCTGTAGGCGCGCATCATCTCGAGCGCGTCCTCGGAGAAATGCCGCTCGGGCGCGCCGGGGCGCAGGTCGCGCCCGAGGAAATGCCCGGCCAGAAGCTCGATATCCTCGATCCGGTCGCGCAGGGCGGGGACCTCGATGGTCACGCCGCTTAGCCGGTAATAGAGATCCTCGCGCAGCCGCCCCTCCTCGAGCGCCGTGGCGGGGGGCACCCGGCTGGTGGCCATGAAGCGCGGCGCGTTCTCGCCCGGCGCATCCATCATCCGCACCACCCGGCCCTGTGCCTCGGGGGGCAGGTCGCTGACCTCGTCGAGCACCAGCGTGCCGCCGCGCACCCGCGCCATCACCTGGGACGGCCCGTCGAGATCGTGCAGGTCGGGGCCCGTCACCGTCACGAGCGGCAGCGTGCGGCGGTCGGAATAGTCGTGGATCGCATGCGCCACCAGCGATTTGCCGGTGCCGGATTCGCCGCAGATCATCACCGGCAGATCGCTGTGCATGACCTGCGCCACCACCTTGTAGAGCCGCTGCATCGCCGCGCTGCGCCCCACCAGCGGCAGCTCCTCGGGGCGGTCGTCCTGCGCCGGCTTCGCGGGCACGCGCTCGCGTGCCTCGAGCGCGCGCGCGGTGCGCTTCATCAGGTCGGGCAGGTCGAACGGCTTGGGCAGATAATCGAACGCCTCGGCCTCGGCGGCCTTGATCGCGGTCATGATCGTGTTCTGCGCCGAGATCACGATCACCGGCAGGCCGGGCCGGTCCTCGGCGATCTTGGGCAGCATCTCGAGCCCGTTGCCATCCGGCATCACCACGTCCGAGATCACCACGTCGCCGCGCCCCTCGCCCACCCAGCGCATCAGCGTGGTCAGGCTCGAGGTGGCATGCACCCGGCATCCCGCCCGCGTCAGCGCCTGCGTCAGAACCGTGCGGATCGTGCGGTCGTCATCGGCGACAAGAACCGTGCCGTCCATCGCTCATCCTCCCTCTTCCTGCGCGTCCGCGCGTTGCAACGAGATGCGGAACACCGTGCGCCCCGGCACCGAACTGACCGAGATCCAGCCGTCGTGATCGGAAATGATTTTCGCCGCCAGCGCCAGCCCCAGCCCCGTGCCGTTCTCGCGCCCCGAAACGAAGGGGTCGAAAATGTCCTCGGCAATCTCGGGCGGCAGGCCGGGGCCATCGTCGATCACCTCGATTTGCAACGGCAGCGACTT
>CAJXKX010000201.1 GCA_913055965.1 uncultured Roseovarius sp. | reverse complement strand
CCGCCCAGAGAGCCTACGACCGCGCGAAGAACAAATAATGAAACACCATATCGCATTCACCCTGAACGGCGCCCCCGTCGAAGCGCTCTGCGACGCCGACCAGACCCTGCTCGACGTCCTGCGCGACGGCGAGGAGATCGCCTTTGCCGCCGGGCTCTCGGCGGTGCTGGAGGGGCGGGGCGAGGGGCAGGCGCGGCTGCGCTTCAACCTCGCGGGCGAGGATTTCGACGCGGCCCTGAACGCGGCGGGGGCCATGCCGCTGCCGCCCTATATCGCCGCGCGCCGCCCCGCCGACGACCGCGACCGCGAGGATTACCAGACCGTCTGGGCGCGCCGTCCGGGTGCCGTGGCGGCACCCACGGCCTCGCTGCATTTCGACGAGGTGGTGCTGGCCGACCTGGCGGCGCGGGGCGTCATGTTCACCCATGTCACGCTGCATGTCGGCGCGGGCACCTTCCTGCCGGTCAAGGTCGATGACATCACCACCCACAAGATGCACGCCGAGTGGGGCGAGGTGAGCGCAGAGGCGGCCGTCGAAATCGCCGCCACCCGTGCGACGGGCGGGCGCATCATTCCCGTGGGCACCACCGCGCTGCGTCTGCTCGAGACGGCGGCGCGCGCGACGGGCGAGGTGGAGGCGTGGCAGGGCGAGACCGACATCTTCATCTATCCCGGCTTTGCCTTTCGCGCGACCGACGCGCTGATGACCAATTTTCACCTGCCGAAATCGACGCTGATGATGCTGGTGGGCGCGCTGATGGGGCAGGAGCGGATCGCCGCGATCTACGCCCATGCAGTCGCCGCGCGTTACCGGTTCTTTTCCTATGGCGATGCCTCGCTGTTGATCCCGCCGCGCCGGGGTGGCACCGGACGGACGGCAGCGACAGAGTGAGTCGCAAACGGCCTTGACGCGCGCGAAGCCGCGCTGCGACCTTGCGCCAGGGTGATGGAGACAGGATATGTGGCAGGTGTTTTCGGGCGCATGGGCGCTGCTTCTGGGCATGATGCTGTTGCAGGTGGGCAACGGCATGCAGGGCACGCTCCTGGGTGTGCGCGGGGCGCTCGAAGGCTTTTCGACCACCCAGATGTCGGTGGTGATGTCGGCCTATTTCGCGGGCTTTCTGTTCGGCTCGCGCATGGCGCCCGAGATGATCCGCCGGGTGGGGCATGTCCGGGTGTTCGCAGCGCTGGGCTCGATGATCTCGGCAGTGCTGATCCTCTATCCCACATTCGCCGACCCGTGGGCGTGGTCGGTGGGGCGCGTGGTGATCGGGTTCTGTTTCTCGGGGGTCTACGTCACGGCGGAAAGCTGGCTCAACAACTCGGCCACCAACCAGACCCGCGGCAAGGCGCTGTCGCTCTACATGATCGTGCAGATGGTCGGCATCGTGACCGCGCAGGGCCTGCTGGTGCTGGGCGATCCGTCGGGCTACGTGCTCTTCGTCATTCCCTCGGTGCTGGTGTCGCTGGCCTTTGCGCCGATCCTGCTGTCGGTCAGCCCCACCCCCGCCTTCGGTACCACCAAGCCGCTGTCGCTGCGCCAGATCATGGCGGTCTCGCCGCTGGGCTGCGTGGGCATGTTCCTGCTGGGCGGCGTGTTCGCGGCGCAGTTCGGCATGGCGCCGGTCTACGGGGCCGAGGCGGGGCTGAGCGTGGCGCAGATTTCGCTCTTCGTGTCGATGTTCTTCGTCGGCACGCTGGTGCTGCAATATCCCATAGGCTGGCTGTCGGACCGGATGGACCGGCGCGTCCTGATCTGCGCCGCCGCCGCGCTGATGGGGGTGGGGGCGACGGCGGCCATCGTGGTAGGTGCGGTGTTCACGCCGCTCCTGGTCGCGGCCTTCATCATCGGCGGGATGTCAAACCCGCTCTATTCGCTGCTGATCGCGCATACCAACGATTTTCTCGACCACGACGACATGGCCGCCGCCGCCGGCGGCATGGTGTTCATCAACGGGCTGGGCGCGGTGACGGGGCCGCTGATCACCGGCTGGCTGATGGGGGTGATGGGCCCGCAGGGATTCTTCGTGGTGATCGCCGTGCTGTCGCTCTCGACCTCTGCCTATGCCGCCTACCGGATGACGCAGCGCGCCGCCCCCGCGCCCGAAGACACCGACAGCTACATGGCCGTGGCCCCCTCGGCCTCGCCCATGGCGGTGGAGTTTGCGCAGGAAGTTGCCATCGAGACCGCGCAGGAGGGCGAGGAGGCCCCGAAACAGGGCTGAATATGTCCTTTTTGAAGCAATATGTTACTGTCTTGTCGGCGCGGCCGGAGGTTAACGTGACAGGAACATGACGGGAAATCGAGGAGTGTCCCAATGGTGTCGCCCGAAGAGGTGCTGCGGTTCTGGCTGGACGAGGTCGGACCGCAAGGCTGGTACAAGACGTCCGACGCGCTGGACGATCAGGTGCGCGACCGGTTCGCAAGCGCATGGGAAAATGCCCGTGCGGGGGCGTACGGGCTGTGGCTGACCTATCCCAACGGCACCCTTGCCTACATCATCCTCACCGACCAGTTTCCGCGCAACATGTTCCGCGGCGACGCGCGCGCCTTTGCCACCGACCGCGCCGGGCTGACGGCGGCCAAGGTCGCCATCAACCGCGGCTGGGACATGCGCATCGATGAGCCGGCGCGGCAGTTCTTCTACCTGCCGCTGATGCATTCCGAGAACCTCTGCGATCAGGAGCGCTGCGTGCGGCTGATCTGCGAGCGGATGCCGGAACACGGCCCCGACAACCTGCTGCATGCCCGCGCCCACCGCGAGGTGATCCGCCGCTTCGGGCGCTTTCCCTACCGTAACACGGCGCTTGGCCGGGCCTTTACCGCGCCGGAGCGCGCATTCGAGGCCGATGGCGGCTATGGCGCGCTGGTGCGCGAGGTGAAAGAGGCGGCCTGAACGCAGGGTTGCGCTGCGCACAAGGCGGCTTTCCATCACGGGCCGCATCCCTGCGTTGAGGTCTTGCCGGAAATAGTTTAACACCAAACTAGTTTCTGGCGAGGGAGGGCCGCATGGCGTCTGACAGCTTTGACATGATCGTGATCGGTGCGGGGCCGGGGGGCTATGTCGCCGCCATCCGCGGCGCGCAGCTGGGCCTCAAGGTGGCCATCGTCGAGCGCGAGCACATGGGCGGCATCTGCCTCAACTGGGGCTGCATCCCGACCAAGGCGATGCTGCGCTCGTCCGAGGTGTTCCACCTGATGCACCGCGCCAAGGAGTTCGGGCTCAAGGCGGATGGCATCGGCTACGATCTCGACGCGGTGGTGAAGCGCTCGCGCGGGGTGGCCAAGCAGCTGAGCAGCGGCGTGGCGCACCTGATGAAGAAGAACAAGATCACCGTGATGATGGGCGAGGCGACGCTGCCCGCCAAGGGCCGCGTGAGCGTCAGGACCGACAAGGGCACCGAGGAACTGAGCGCCAAGAACATCGTGCTGGCCACCGGCGCGCGGGCGCGCGAACTGCCCGGGCTCGAGGGCGACGGCGATCTCGTCTGGACCTACAAGGACGCGCTGGTTCCGCCGCGCATGCCGAAAAAGCTGCTGGTGATCGGCTCGGGTGCGATCGGCATCGAATTCGCGAGTTTCTACAACACGCTCGGTGCCGAAACGACCGTGGTCGAGGTGATGGACCGCATCCTGCCGGTCGAGGATGCCGAGATTTCGGCCTTCGCCAAGAAGGCGTTCACCAAGCAGAAGATGAAGATCATGGAGAAGGCCATGGTCAAGCAGCTGGATCGCGGCAAGGGCAAGGTCACCGCCCATATCGAGGCGGGCGGCAAGGTCGAGAAACACGAGTTCGACACGGTGATCTCGGCCGTGGGCATCGTCGGAAATGTCGAGGGGCTGGGGCTGGAAGAGCTTGGCGTCAAGGTCGAGAAGACCCATGTCGTGACCGATCCGCATTGCCGCACCGGGGTCGAGGGGCTTTATGCCATCGGCGACGTGGCGGGCGCCAATTTCGACTGGCGTCTGACCGCCACGGGCGGCGTCGACGGGCTGGTCTACGACCTTGTTGGCACCCCGGACGGCAGCGGCTGGGTCACGACCGCCGCGGGCAACAAGGTGCGCGTTACCGACCGCGCCACGGGCGCGATCGAGGTCGACCCCGATTCCGCCTTCACCGGCGAGGATTCGTTCGAGTTCACCGTCACCGACGCGCGCGGGTTCACGTCCACCGCGGCGGTCACGGTGGGGGCGGAGGAAGACGTCGCCGCGTTCGACAGCGGCGCGTCGCTGGACCTCGACGGCACCGACGATCATCTCGACTGGACGAATACCGAAGCCGGCGACCGGACCAAGTGGACGTTCTCCGCATGGATGCGCCGCGACGCCATCGACGTGCAGCAGATCTTCCTCGGCGCCGGCACGGCGGACGGCCATCCGAACCACTTCTCCTTCCTCGCCTTCGACAGCGACAACCGGCTGCGGCTCAGCCAGCGCATCGACGCGACCACGCGGGAGATCTATTCGGACGAGACGTTCGCCTCGACGACGGACTGGTACCATGTCGTCGTGGTCTGGGATTCGGCCCAGGAGGCCGAGGCCGACCGCTTCAAGGGCTATGTCAACGGCCAGCTGCTCACCTTCAACGGCACGCTGCCGCTCCAGGACGCTGTGGGCGACATCAACGGCGCGACCACCCATTCGATCGGCTACAACGTCGCCTACGACATCATGGGCTTCGATCCGCCTACCTATCCGCACCACTATTTCGACGGCGAGATCGCTGACGTGCATTTCGTCGACGGCGAGGTGCTCGCCCCCGACGATTTCGGCACGGAAAACGCCTATGGCGATTGGGTCGCGGACGAATACGCGGGCGAGTACGGCAATAACGGGTTCAGCCTCGACTTCTCCGATTCCGGTGCGCTTGGTGCGGATTCGTCGGGCAACGGCAACGACCTCACCCCGGGTGGTAGCCCTGCCCAGGGCACCGGCGCGCCCGAGGTCGCCACGCTCGTCAGCGACGGCGACGACTATCTCGAGGGCGGGGACGGCGACGACGTGCTGGAGGGCGGCGCGGGCGACGACCGCCTGATCGGCGGCGCGGGCGACGACACGCTCGACGGCGGGG
>CAJXKX010000200.1 GCA_913055965.1 uncultured Roseovarius sp. | reverse complement strand
GGCAGACGCTGACCCTTCCGGACTTCCGACAGTCGGGCCCGCGCCAATTCTTCCGGCTGGTCTACGAGCTGCCCTGAGAAGCCGCCGATTCACTTCTTCGCCCCCGGCCCCCAGAGCGGCTCCTCGAGCCCCGCCTCCCACGCGGCCAGCCGCCGGAGCAGATTCTCCCTCACCTCCGGGTGGACTTCGGAGAGGTCACGGCTCTCCGCGACGTCGGCGGAGAGGTCGAACAGCCTCGCCTCCCCCTTGCCCTTGCCCGGGACATGGAGTTTCCACCGGCCGAGGCGGACCGCCTTTTCTCCGGAGCTGCCGTGCTGGCGCCAGAACAGCGGGCGCTCGGCCAGGGCCTCCACGCGGCCGGACAGCCGGGCGGCGAGGTCGACCCCGTCGAGCTCCCACTCCGGCTTCACCTCACCGCCGGCGGCGGTGACGAAGGTCGGCAGCAGGTCGAGCGAGATCACCGGGTCGTCGATCACCGTGCCCGGCTTCACCGTGCCGGGCCAGCGCACGGCGAAGGGCACGCGCACGCCTCCCTCGAGCAGGCTGCCCTTCCTGCCGCTCAGCGGGGTGTTGTCGGCTCCCAGCGCGGTCTGGCCGCCGTTGTCGTTGGTGAACACGACGAGCGTTTCGCCGGCGAGCCCCTCCTCCTCGAGGCAATCGAGGATCCGGCCGACGTTCTCGTCGAGCGAGAGCATCAGCCCGGCGTAGTTCCGCCGCCTTCCCTCCGGGATGGCCGCGAGCTTCGCCAGGTGCTCCGGTTTCGCCTGGAGCGGGCCGTGCGGCGCGGTGAAGGAGACGAAGAGAAAGAACGGCTCCTCCTTGTGCTCGCGAATGAAGCGGCAGGCGGCCTCGCCGAAGCGGTCGGCCAGGTCCATCGGGCCGTCGCCCTGCATCCCGTGATGCATGCCCATGCCCTGTCCCATGCCCTGGCCCGTGCCGCC
This sequence comes from uncultured Roseovarius sp., assembly GCA_913055965.1. Classification (GTDB taxonomy): domain Bacteria; phylum Pseudomonadota; class Alphaproteobacteria; order Rhodobacterales; family Rhodobacteraceae; genus Roseovarius. Next base: position 4,135 of record CAJXKX010000200.1, on the reverse strand, counting down.
CTGCTGCTGCGCCTCGACCGCGGCGCCCAGCCCGCCCAGCGCGATGGCCAGCGTCAGCCCTGTCAGAAGTCCCTTGTGTCGCATGGTGATCTCTCCTCGTGTCTCCGGTATGTGGCCCGGTCTCGCGGTTTGCCGACGCGGCCTCTTTCGCCCGCGCCTGTCCCCTGATACGCATGGCCCCGCTCATTCCGGCGCGCGCTGTGCATTTTTTCTGCAGGCGGGCCGGGCAGGCGCGCGACATGGCGACGCAAGGACGGGCTGCCGCCTTTCAATACCGGTCTTGACCGGCCATGTTCGCGCCAACAGCCGCAAGGGGATATCATGCGCGATACCACGATCACCGAGGGCACCGAGACCCGGACCGAACGCGACGCCCGCCGCGCCATGCTGCGCGGATTTCGCTGCAGGTGCCCGAATTGCGGCAGCGGCCCGCTGCTGCGCGGCTATCTCAAGGTGCGCGATCACTGCCCGGTCTGCCGCGAGGATCTCAGCCATCAGCGTGCCGATGACGGGCCCGCCTACCTGACCATCCTGATCGTCGGTCACCTGATGGCGCCGCTGCTGATGTTCGCCTTCGAGACATGGCGCCCCGAGCCGCTGGTTCTGTTCACCACATTCGCGGTTGGCACCATCGCGCTTTCGCTCTACCTTCTGCCGCGCCTCAAGGGGGCGATGGTGGGCCTGCAATGGGCCAAGAAGATGCACGGTTTCGGGGGGCAGGACTGACCCTCCGCCACAGCGGGAGGGGTGCATGAGCGAGACGCGGACAGCCGCGACAGACGTGCCGGTGCGCGATGCGGCGACCGTGATCGTGCTGCGCGAGCGCGCGGGCGCGCCCCATGTGCTGATGGGCCAGCGCGGCGCGGCCGCGGCCTTCATGCCGAACAAGGTGGTGTTTCCCGGCGGGGCGGTCGATCCCGGCGACGCCACCGTGCCGCTGGCCCGCGCCCTGCCGCCGCTCTGTGCAGATCGGCTGCGCGAGGACAGCGCGCAGGACCTCGCCCATGCGCTCGCCGCCGCCGCGATCCGCGAATTGTGGGAGGAAACCGGCCTGCCGCTCGGGGTCGCGGGGGCGTGGCCAGGCGCGGTGCCGCCCGATTGGGCGGGCTTTGCCGCGCGCGGGCTTCTGCCCGCCGCCGATGCGCTGCAATTCGTGTTTCGCGCGATCACGCCGCCCGGACGCCCGCGCCGCTTCGACGCGCGGTTCTTTCTCGTCCATGCCGAGGCGCTCGCGGGCGACCCCGACGATTTCTCGGCCGCCTGCGAGGAGCTGAGCCACCTGCAATGGGTGCCCCTGGCCGAGGTGCGCCGCCACGATCTGCCCTTCATCACCGAGGTGGTGCTTGCCGAGGTGGCCGCGCGTGCCCATGACCGCAGCCCGCCCGCCTCGGTGCCGTTCTTCCGCAACGACGACGAGGAGAGCCTGTTCCTGCGGCTCAAGGGGATGTCGTCGGCCTGAGCCGGTGCCGCGCTAGATCCTCCCGTCGCGCAGGGCGCGCAGGTGATCCGGCAGCGCGCGGGCGCTGACCGCGGCTTCGCGCAGGAGTCCGTCGAAATGGCGGGTCATCGCCTGCACCCGCTCGGTATCGCGAAAGACCATGTAATTGCGCCCGAGATAGAGCACCGCCAGCAGCGGGCCGAAGATCGTGACCGGCGCGGAATAGAGGCGGCGGGCGTCGAACAGGTAGAGCCGCAGGCCGGGATAGAGCTGGGACGTCACGGCGATGAAATGGTCGAGCTGGGCGCGGCGGATATCCTCGGGCAGGTCGCGGTAATAGCCCTCGCCGCGCGCGAAGCTCTCGATCTCGAAGAGCGGCAGCGCGATCTCGTAATCCGAGCGCGCGGCGCGCATCCACGCCATGCGATCCTCGGAGGCGCCGATCGCCTGATCGGTCGAGCGGCCCAGATGGGGCGCGTATTCCCATTCCAGCATCGCGCGGGTTTTCAGCATGTCGGGCAGACCGGCGGGGACGTGGCGGATCTTGTAGCCCGCCGCCTCCTTGTGCCAGGCGAAGATCTGCTCATCCACCAGCGCGCGGGGGGCCTCGGTCAGCGACAGCGTGTTGGCGAGCATGTCGGCGGCGGTCTCGGGCCGGTCGGTGAGGCCCAGAAGCCAATCCGCCGACACCCCGAGCGCGCCTGCACATTCGCCCACCACCTGCGCGTTGGGCAGCCGCGCGCCTGCCCCCTTGAGCAGTTGCGACACGGTCGAGCGGTCCACCCCGATGGCGCGCGCGAGCGCGCTCTGGCTGGTGTCGCGCAGGCGCATCGCCTCGGCCAGCCGGGTGCGGAACAGGGTGGCGCGCAGGCGTTTGTCGATTCTTCCCGTCATGTGGTGATTAAAATCACAGTTGCGGAAAAATGTTAACCATTTCCGAAATGGCCGCTTAGCCAGATCGCAAGCATTCTCTGCGCATCGTTCAAGACATGGAGGGATCATGGAGACGCGATTGCGCAGCATCGTGAAGGCGGTCATCTGGAACCTGATCGGGCTCTCGGTCATGGCGGTGGTCGGGCTGGTCGTCACGGGCTCGCTGGCCGCGGGCGGGGTGATGGCGGTGGTCAACACCGCGATCGGCTTTGCCACCTACCTGGTCTACGAACGCATCTGGGCCCGCATCCGCTGGGGGCGCTGCCATGGATGAGGCACGCGCGCGCGCGGTGCGCGCGGTGGAATGGCCCACCCTCACGCTGCTGATCGCGTGCTACGGGGCGTGGGCTCTCGGCACGACATGGGCCGCGGCGCTGTGGCTGCCGCTGGGCGTGGCGCTGACCGGGGTGGCCATCGCGCTGCATTCCTCGCTTTGTCACGAGGCGCTGCACGGGCATCCGTTCCGGCACAGGGCGTTGAACGAGGCGGTGATCTTTCCCTGCCTGTGCCTCGTCATCCCCTATGGCCGGTTTCGCGACACCCACCTCGCCCACCATCGCGAGGAGCATCTGACCGACCCCTATGACGACCCGGAATCGAACTATCTCGATCCTTCCGTCTGGGCGCGGCTGCCGGGCTGGGGGCGGGCGCTCTTGCGGGCCAACAACACGCTGGCGGGGCGGATGATTCTGGGGCCGTTCATCGCGCAATGGGCGTTCCTGCGCGCCGATTGGCGGGCGATGCGGGCGGGCGACCGCGCGGTGCTGCGCGCGTGGCTGTGGCATGTGCCGCAGGTGGCGGTGGTGCTGGCCTGGGTCTGGGCCGCGCCGATGCCGCTCTGGGCCTATCTGCTGGCGGTCTGGCTGGGGATCGCACTGCTGAAGATCCGCACCTTCCTCGAACATCGCGCGCATGAGCGGGCGAGCGGGCGCACGGTGATCATCGAGGACCGGGGGCCGCTGGCGCTGCTGTTTCTCAACAACAACCTGCACGTCGTGCATCACATGCACCCCGAGGTGCCGTGGTACCGGCTGCCCGCGCTCTACGCCGCGCGGCGCGACCACTACCGGCGGCGCAATGACGGCTATGTCTATCGCTCCTACGCCGGCATCATCCGCGACTACCTGTGGCGCGCCAAGGATCCGGTTCCGCATCCGCTCTGGCCCTGGCGGCGGGGGTGAGGGGCGGCGTGCAAGCACACCTTGTTCCGCGCGGGGGAAGGCAGGCCAACGTCCCCTCCAGACCACACATCCCGGCGCGGGCCCGCCGCGCGCTCTGGTCAATCGGCGCGGGGCGGTGCATGACGGGCCATGGACGCATGGATCATCCTCTCGGTCGCGGCGGCGGCGTTTCAGACCCTGCGCTTCATGCTGCAGAAACACCTCAGCATGGGTGCGCTCAGCGCGGGCGGCGCGACGCTGGCGCGGTTCTTCTATTCCGCGCCCTTCGTGGTGGCGCTCGCGCTTGGCTATCTGTGGGCCACGGGCGCGGCCTGGCCCGGCCAATCGCCGCTCTTCTGGGCTTACGCGGTGGCGGGCGGGCTGTCGCAGATCCTCGCCACATGGTGCGTCGTGGCGCTGTTTTCCGAGCGCAATTTCGCCGTGGGCATCACCTTCAAGAAAACCGAGGTGGTGCAGACCGCGCTTGCGGGCCTCGTGATCCTGGGCGACCGGATCACGCTTTGGGGGATGGGGGCCATCGTGCTGGGGCTTGCGGGCGTGCTGATCCTGTCGGACATGCCGGGGCTCGAGGGGCGCTGGTGGC
>CAJXKX010000199.1 GCA_913055965.1 uncultured Roseovarius sp. | reverse complement strand
CGCGGGCGATCATCGCATCGGTGGGCCGCCAGGTGGGCCATTTCTTCTTGACGTCGATGGTCGCGGTGCCGGTGAATTCGAGCCCCGCGCGCCCGACGCCCACACCGTAGCGGCGCGCCTCGCCGGGCGCGGTGACGAGGTAGAGGAAATGCGCCCGCGGCACCACCACGAGATGCCCCGGGGCGTAGGCGGCGGCAAAGCGGACCTGTTGCGGCGCGAATTTCGGGTCGATCTGCGCGGCGCGGGCGGGGCCGGTCGCCAGCGCGGGCGCGGCCAGCGCGGCGAGGCCCGATGCGACGAGGGAACGGCGGTCGATCATGTCATCTCCTCCACGGGGGGCGGCTTTGATTTCAGTTCGGGCGTGTCGCGTCACTCTACCGGGGCGATTGTGCCGCGATTAAGTCAAAACCCGGTGAGTGCGGCAAAAAATCCCCGGATTGTGGCTTCGTTGCTCAGATCGCGGCCCAATCGTCGAACCGCCAGGGGTGCGGGCGGCGGTCCGAGGGGGCGCGCGGCGGGCGCGGTGCGGATTTGCTTCGGGTCATGGCGTGGCTCCTTTCGGGCGGCTGCATGGCCCCCGAGATGGGGGCGGCGGCGGCCATGGCCAGAGGCGGTGCGGCGAATGTGAGCGGGTGTGAGCGCCGCGTGCGCGCGGTCGCGGCGGCCTTTCGATGTCCGTTTGCGACACCGGTCGCAAACACGACAGACAGCCGCGCCCGATTCGCGCTTCGATGCGCGCCAGGAGGATCACCACATGGCCCCACGCAGCAAGATCGCGCTCGTGTGCCGCACCATCGGGGCGGAGCGGGGGCTTGCGCCGCGCGGCAGGCCGGGCGGCGGCGCACGCAGCCTCGCCTGACCTTTCGTGATCTTTGCCAAGGATATAGCCAGATGACATCCCTTGCCTCGCGCCGCTCCGGTGGCCGTGCCGCGCGCCGTGACGCGCGTGCCAACCCTCTCGCTGATGCCCTCCGCCCGGTCCGCCCCGGGCTCGATGGCGGGCTCTACCAGCCCCTGACCGAGATGCAGATGCGCCGCATCCACGAGGCCGCGCTCGACGCGCTGGAACAGATCGGCCTGGCCGATGCGCCGCCCTCGGGCATCGCCTACATGACGGGGGCCGGGGCCATCCTCGGCAGCGACGGGCGGCTGCGTTTCCCCCGTGCGCTGATCGAGGACACGATCGCCCGCGCGGGCCGCACGATCACCCTGCACGGGCGCGACCCGCGCCACGACCTGACGCTTTCGGGCAACCGCGTGCATTACGGCACCGCCGGTGCGGCGGTGCATCTGGTGGACGTGACGACGGGAGAGTACCGCGACAGCACCGTGCAGGACCTGCACGACGCCGCGCGCATCGCCGACACGCTCGACAACATCCATTTCGTGCAGCGGCCCATGGTCTGCCGCGACATCCCCGACAACCGCGAGATGGACCTCAACACGCTCTATGCCTGCTGCGCGGGTACGACCAAACATGTCGGCGTGTCCTTTACCGAGCCGGGCTTCGTCGCCGACGCGATCGAGATGCTGCACCTGATCGCGGGCGGCGAGGACAAGTGGCGCGAGCGGCCTTTCGTCAGCAATTCCAACTGTTTCGTCGTCCCGCCGATGAAATTCGCCACCGAATCCTGCCTCGTGATGGAAGAGGTGATCCGCGGCGGCATGCCGGTGCTGCTGCTGTCGGCGGGGCAGGCGGGAGCCACCGCCCCCGCCCCCATCGCGGGCGCCATCGTGCAGGCCATGGCCGAATGCCTCGCGGGGCTCGTCTACGTCAACGCGGTGCGCCCCGGGCATCCGGCGATCTTCGGCACCTGGCCCTTCGTCAGCGACCTGCGCACCGGTGCGATGTCGGGCGGATCGGGCGAGCAGGCGCTCCTGTCGGCGGGCTGCGCGCAGATGCACAAGTTCTACGGGCTGCCCGGCGGCGCGGTGGGGGGCATCGCCGATTCCAAGCTGCCCGACATGCAGGCCGGGTGGGAGCAGGCCACCTCCAACGTCATGGCCGGGCTCGCAGGCCTCAACATGGTCTACGAGGCGGCGGGGATGCACGCCTCGCTCCTCGGCTTCTGCCACGAATCGCTCATTCTCGGGGATGACCTGATCGGGCAGGCGCTGCGCTGCGTGCGTGGCATCGAGGTCGATGAGGACACGCTCAGCCTCGAGGTGATCCGCGCCGCCTGTATCGGCGGCCCCGGACATTACCTCGGCGCGGGGCAGACGCTGGCGCGGATGCAGACCGATTACCTCTATCCCGCCTGCGCCAACCGCGCCTCGCCCAAGGAATGGGTCGAGCAGGGCCAGCCCGATCTCGTCGCCACCGCCACCGCGAAGAAGGAGCGCATTCTCGCCACCCGCGCGTCGGCGCGTTTCGCGCCCGACACGGATGCGGCGATCCGTGCGCGATTTGCCATCCACCTCGCCCCCTGAGGGGCCGGGGCTCAGCGCGCGAGGCCCAGCCGCCGCTCGCGCAGCATCACCAGCCGGATGGTGATCGCCCCCGCCAGCCCGGTCGCGAACATCAGCCACAGGAGCGGGAACGCCCCGCGCCCGGGCGTGAGCAACAGCCCCGCCAGCGCCGAGAGCGCCGCCCCCAGCCCGATCATCAGCGCCCCCGACAGCCCGCTTGCGGTGCCAGCGAGGTCGGGGCGGATCGACAGCGCGCCCGCGGTGGCGTTGGGGATCACCATGCCGTTGCCCAGCCCCATGAAGGTCATCAGCCCGAAAAAGCTGAGCGGCGTGCCGAGACCGGCGTGGAACAGCGCCAGGTTCACGCCGATGCCGCCCGCGTTGAACAGCGCCCCCCAGAGCACCATCCGGTTTATCCCCACCCGCGTCGAGAACCGTCCCGAGGCGAAATTGCCCAGGAAATAGCCGATGGCGGGCGCGCCGAACAGCAGCCCCAGAAGCGAGGGCGACAGCCCGAACACCTGGTCTCCGACGAAGGGCGCGCCGCCGAGATAGGCGAAGAACGACCCCGAACTGAGCCCCGCCGCCAGCGCGTAGCCCCAGAACCGGTAGGAGGTGAGCAGCGCCGGGTAGTCGCGGAACTGCTGCGCGAGCGTGCGCCCCGACAGCGGCGCGGTCTCGCCCAGGTCGCGCCAGCACAGCCAGAACAGCCCGATGCCCAGCGCCAGAAGCGCCCAGAAATTCGCGTGCCAGCCGAACATCTCGTCCAGTTGCCCGCCCAGAGCCGGGCCGATCATCGGCACCACCGCCATGCCCATCGTGACATAGCCGATCATCGAGGCGGCGCGATCCTGGGGTACCATGTCGCGCACGATCGCGCGGCTGAGCACCATGGCGACGACGATGCTGGCCTGCATCATCCGGAACCCGAGAAACACGTAGACATTGGGCGCGAGGATGCAGCCCAGCGTGGCGAGAATGAAGATCGCCACGCCGCCCAGCACCACCGGGCGCCGCCCCCAGCGGTCCGAGACCGGGCCCATCAGAAGCTGCAGCGCGGCGTTGACGGCAAGGTAGAGCGCCACCGAGAGCTGGATCAGCCGGTATTCGGTGTCGAAATGCGCTACCATGCCCGGCAGCGAGGGCAGGAAGATGTTGATCGCAAGCGCCGACAATCCCGCCATCAGGATGAGCGTTACGATATGTGGTGGGCTGGAGCGGTCCAGGAAGCGGACCTCGCGTTCGGACGGCATGGCGTCACGCTAGGCGCATCGTGCGGGGATGTCCATTTGCGGGGGATGCAAAGCCGGGATTGATTTGCCGGTTTTCAGTTATGCAGTAATTCATTCGCATAAATTTGCAAATTTGCGGAATTCCGTTTGGTGCCGCCGCCGCGTCTGCGTATGGTGCGCGCCAGCGACGGCCAGGGAGGCCCGGAAAGGAAAGGGGACCGCCATGAAAGACATCCTTGAAGAACTCGAGGCCCGCCGCGGCGAGGCGCGGCTTGGGGGCGGCGAGGCCCGCATCGAGGCGCAGCACGGGCGCGGCAAGCTGACCGCCCGCGAGCGGATCGAACTGTTGCTCGACGAGGGCAGCTTCGAGGAATTCGACATGTTCGTGGCGCATCGCTGCACCGATTTCGGCATGGAAAGGAACCGTCCCTACGGCGATGGCGTAGTGACCGGCTGGGGCACGATCAACGGCCGGCAGGTCTATGTGTTCAGCCAGGATTTCACCGTGCTGGGCGGCTCGGTCAGTGCCACGCACGCGCAGAAGATCTGCAAGATCATGGATATGGCGATGCAGAACGGCGCGCCGGTGATCGGCATCAACGATTCGGGCGGCGCGCGCATCCAGGAGGGGGTGGACAGCCTCGCGGGCTATGGCGAGGTGTTCCAGCGCAATATCGAGGCGTCGGGCGTGGTGCCGCAGATCAGCCTGATCATGGGGCCCTGCGCGGGCGGCGCGGTCTACAGCCCGGCGATGACCGACTTCATCTTCATGGTCAAGGACAGCTCCTACATGTTCGTGACCGGCCCCGACGTGGTCAAGACCGTGACCAACGAACAGGTGACGGCGGAGGAACTGGGCGGAGCGGTGACCCATACCCGCAAGTCGAGCGTGGCCGACGCGGCCTTCGAGAACGATGTCGAGGCGCTTGCCGAGGTGCGGCGGCTGGTGGATTTCCTGCCGCTCAACAACCGCGAGAAGCCGCCCGTGCGCCCGTTCTTCGACGAGCCGGGCCGTGTCGAGCCCAGCCTCGACACGCTGATCCCCGCCAATCCCAACATGCCCTACGACATGAAGGAGCTGATCCTCAAGATCGCGGACGAGGCGGATTTCTACGAGATCCAGGCGGAATTCGCCAAGAACATGATCCCCGGCTTCATCCGGCTGGAGGGGCAGACGGTGGGCGTGGTGGCCAATCAGCCGATGGTGCTGGCGGGCTGCCTCGACATCGACAGTTCCCGCAAGGCGGCGCGCTTCGTGCGCTTCTGCGATGCCTTCGAGATCCCGATCCTGACGCTGGTCGACGTGCCCGGCTTCCTGCCCGGCACGGGGCAGGAATATGGCGGGGTGATCAAGCACGGGGCCAAGCTGCTCTATGCCTATGGCGAGGCGACGGTGCCCAAGGTCACGGTGATCACCCGCAAGGCCTATGGCGGCGCCTATGAC
>CAJXKX010000198.1 GCA_913055965.1 uncultured Roseovarius sp. | reverse complement strand
CCCCAGCCGCGGCAGCTTTCGTGCGCATCGGGGCGGGCCGCGGCCATGTCACGCAGCGTGTCGCGGTGCAGATCCGCGATGCGCGCCTGCACGGCGGCGCGCGGCGCGACGAGGTTGCGCGCGCGGGCCAGGTCGGGCGGCAGCACCGCGCGCAGCGGCGCGAGGCTGTCGGCCCCGTCGCTCACGATCCGCGGCGCGCCCCCGCCATCGCGCAGCACCAGCGCCCCGTGCCGCAGCAGCAGCCGCGGATCGAGCCCGGTCTCCACCGGCTCCATCGCCGCCAGCGCCGCCGCGTCGATCCGGCGCGCGTCGAGGCGGCGGGCGTGGGCCGCGAGCAGGTCGTCCTCGCGCGCCAGCCCTTCGGCCAGCAGCACCCGGTCGAGCGAGGTATCGCAGCGCCGCCGCACCAGGTCGGCCAGCGCCGCATCCGCGCCGCTGATCACCCCCCGGCGCACCAGGTCGCGGCCCAGCCGGTCGCGCGGAAACGGCACCGCCCCGGACCGGCGGCCGAAACCGCCCTCGCGCAATTCGGAAATCCCCATGATCCGGCCTCCGCTGCCTGTCCCTTGGAGCGAAGGCTAGCGGGCGGAGGGTTAACGATCGTTTAACGACCGGTTAACGCAGCGAAATACGCAGGCTCATCCCGCCATCGAGGCCGCGAACCGCTCGAAGAGATAAAAGCTGTCCTGCGGGCCGGGGCTCGCCTCGGGATGATGCTGCACCGAGAACACCGGTCGATCCCGGAGCCGGATGCCGCAATTCGAGCCGTCGAACAGCGAGACATGGGTCTCGATCACGTCGGCGGGAAGGCTTTGCCCGTCCACCGCGAAGCCGTGATTCATCGAGGTGATCTCGACCTTGCCGGTTTCGATCTCCTTGACCGGGTGGTTCGCGCCGTGATGGCCGTGATTCATCTTGATCGTCTTGCCGCCCAGCGCCAGCGCCAGCATCTGGTGGCCGAGGCAGATGCCGAACAGCGGCAGCCCGTGATCGAGCACGCCTCGGATCATCGGCACCGCATATTCCCCCGTCGCCGCCGGGTCGCCGGGGCCGTTCGACAGGAACACCCCGTCGGGCGATTGCGCCAGGACATCGGCCGCGGTCGCGGTGGCGGGCATCACCGTCACCTCGCAGCCCGCGCTCGCAAGGCACCGCAGGATGTTGCGCTTGGCCCCGTAATCGATCGCCACCACCTTGTGGCGCGCGCCTTCCTGCCGCCGATAGCCCTCGGGCCACGCCCAGCGCATCTCGTCCCAGCGGTAGGATTGACGGCAGGACACCTCGCGCGCGAGGTCCATCCCCTCCAGCCCGGCAAAGCCGCGCGCCTTCGCCACCAGCGCCGCGGCGTCGAAATTGCCCGACGGGTCATGCGCCAGCGCCACATGCGGCGCGCCCTGCTGCCGGATCGCACGCGTCAGGCGGCGGGTATCGACACCGCCGATGGCGATCCGTCCGCGCCGCGCCAGCCAGGTCGAGAGATGCTCCTCGGCGCGCCAGTTCGACGGCTCTGTCGGGTCCCATTTGACGACCATGCCCGCTGCCACCGGCTCGGCGGTCTCGTCGTCCTCTGGGTTCACGCCGACATTGCCGACATGCGGGAAGGTGAAGGTCACGACCTGCCCGGCATAGGAGGGATCGGTCATGATCTCCTGGTAGCCGGTCATCGCGGTGTTGAAGCACAACTCCGCCACCGTCTCGCCGATGGCGCCGAAGCCCTGCCCGTAGAACAGCGATCCATCGGCCAGCGCGAGACAGGCGGTCGGGTGGGGGCGGGTCGCATGGGCCATCGCGGGCACTCTCCGGGCTGAGGGCAAATCGGCGCATACCTACGGCCAGCCCCGGCCCGGGTCAACCCGGCAGATGCGCGGGGCGCGGGCGGTTGTCATGGCCGCGCGCAGCCGCTAATCTCGAAGCCTTGCAAACGGTCACGGGGATGGACCAGATGGAATTACGCGACCGGATCGGTCAGGCGCTGAAACAGGCGATGCGGGACAAGGATCAGGGCCGCCTCGCGACCCTGCGGCTGATCAATGCCGCGATCAAGGATCAGGAGATCGCCGCGCGCGGCGGCGACGAGCCCGCGGCTCTGGGCGATACGGAAATCCGCGCGATCCTCGCCCGGATGGTCAAGCAGCGCCACGAGAGCGTGCGCGCCTACGAGGAGGGCGGGCGCGTCGATCTTGCCGAGCGCGAACGCGCCGAGATGTCGGTGATCGAGGAATTCCTGCCGCGACAGCTCGACGGCGACGAGATCGACGCGGCCATCGACCGCGCCATCGCCGACGTGGGTGCCGCCACGATCCGCGACATGGGCAAGATCATGGGCAAGCTCAAGGAGCGCCACGCGGGTCAGATGGATTTCGGCGCGGTCGGCGCGCAGGTCAAGGCGCGGCTGGGGTAGCGGCAGTCTCCGGGGCCGGGGCGGCGCGCTGCCCTCGCCCTCATCCCGCCATCGGCGCGGGCGGCGGACGGATCGCGTCGGCCAGTTCGCCATGCAGCGCCTTGCGCTCGTCCTCGGACAGGAACGCGCCGATTTCCACCTCGCGCCCTGCCCCCTTCAGCGTCAGGTAATGCTCGACAGGGCCGCCCGCCTCGTGCATCCGCACCCGCGCCCAGTAGCGGTTGCACACCCATTCCTGCACATCGCCGCGCGGGTTGGTGCGCACCAGCCGCAGTTCGTCGGGCGCGATGGTCAGCACCTCGTGCATCCGCGCGCTGCGATAGGTTGCCTCCAGCGCCCACCAGACGCCCCCCACCGCCAGCAACAGGAACGGCAGCAGCCCCCACAACACCGCCGTCCCCAGCAGCGGGTAGAGCGGGACGGTGATCAGCCCGAACGTGGCCAGCACGAAGGCGGCAAAGCCGCGGCGCGGCAGCGACCGGTGCGGCCAGAGTTCGAGTTCGAGATCGGGATCGGCCCCGCGCGGCGGGTGGCTCCAATGATACGGCATGTGCCGTTTGTAGCCTGACGACCGGAAATGAAAAGGGGCGCGCGGAGGGCCTGTAAGCCGGATTCTGTCCCGGAGGCACGGGGCCCCCTTCGGATGACCATTCGTCTCGACGCGCGGTTGCCCGTGCGCCTCTAGCTGCCTACCCGGACCGCCGGGCCAAGACGTGGCCTGCGGGCGGTCTCGGTTGCCCGACCAGCCCCCGCGCGCGGTCCCTATTCGGCATTGCTCCCGGTGGGGCTTGCCGTGCCGGTCCGGTTGCCCGTCCCGCGGTGGGCTCTTACCCCACCGTTTCACCCTTGCCCCGGACAGGCCGGGGCGGTCTGTTTTCTGTGGCGCTTTCCCTCGGGTTGCCCCGGCCGGGCGTTACCCGGCACCGCCGTCTTGTGGAGTCCGGACTTTCCTCGCCACGCCCGTCGCCGGACGTGTCGCGGCCATCCGGCCTTCCGCGCAGACCCGCGCTTAGGCGCTCGTGCCCGCCCGGTCAACGGGAAACCGCGCCGCGAGATCGGCGATGCAGGCACAATCCTCGGCCGCGAGCGGCCCGCGCGCCCAGGGGCGAAAGCGCAGCCGCACCGCGCCCAGAAGCGCCTCGGGCGGCACGTCGCCCGCCGGATAGCCGAATCGCGCCGCGTCGCGCAGGAACGCGCCCCACTCGGCCCCCGCCCCGCCGTCGGCCCCAGCCCCGTCCCGGGCATCGGGCCACACCGACAGCCCCGCGCGCGCCAGCCCCCGCCAGTCGAATCGCGGGCCGGGATCGGATTTGCGCCCCGGGGCCATGTCGGAATGCGCGATCACCCGTTCGGGCGGAATCTGCCAGCGCGCCATGATCGCGCGCAGCAGCGCCTCCAGCCCGGCCATCTGCGGCATCGGATAGGGATGGTCGCCGCGATTGGCCAGTTCGATCCCGATCGAGCGGGAATTGACGTCGTCCACATCGCCCCAGCGCCCGGCCCCCGCATGCCAGGCGCGCGCCGTCTCGTCCACCAGTTGCCAGACGCGACCGCGCTCGCACAGCAGGTAATGCGCCGAGACCTCTGCGCCCGGATCGCACAGCCGCGCAAGCGCCGCCCCGGCGGTGGCCATCGCGGTGTGGTGCAGCACGATCAGGTCGGGGCGCGCGCCCTCCCGGCGCGGCCCGTGATTGGGCGAGGGATGCGTCGTGATCCCGGTGCCGGGCTCACTGAGAGACGGCACGGCGGAAGGGCGTGGGATCCCAGGCGCAGGCATAGCCGTCGCCATCGGGGTCGAGCGCCAACCGGTCGCGCTGCGGCCCGCCGCGACGCAGGAAATCGAGCTGCGCCTGGTCGGGAGAGGCATATTCCGCGCAGTTGCGCGTGTGCCGCGCCGCCGTGCCGATGCCGAAGCGGCGATACATCTGCGTGCCGACCGGGTGCCCCGACGCAAGCGCATATTCGACGATATTCGGGCCCACGTCCTCGGGGCGGCTGCCGACATCCTCGGGCGCGATCACCTGGTATTGCTCGCGGTTGCGCGCGATGCGGGCGGCGTCTTCCTCGATGGAGCGCTCGGAATCGACCGCGTCAAAGCTGTTCTCCTCGGAGATGCCGACTGCGTTGACCACGGCGGGCGCCGGGTTCGTGGGGCTCGCCTGCAGCGGCGCGTTGGCGGCGCCGGTGGCGTCGAGCGGGGCCTGCCCAGCCCCGGTGCCGGTCGCATCGAGCGCCGCGCGCGCCTCGGCGGCGATGCGTTCGGCCTCCGTTGCCTCTGCCGTTTCGGACTCGGATGCGTCCCCGTCGGTCGCGTCGAGCGGTTCGTCCGAGATCATCGCCGGGCGCGGCAGCGCACCGCCGGCCAGTTGCACCTCCCGCGCGGCCTTCTCGCGCTGATAGGTGGCATAATCCTTGAACCCCACGCCCGTGCCCGTATCGACCGGCGCCCCGCTGTCGGGGATCACCGGCGAGCACGCCGCGAGCGCCGCCATCGTCACGAAACCAAGTGTCAGCCGCATTCGCTTCATCCCGTCAAAGCCCGCATCACCACGGGGGTTTACCACCATTTCGCAGGCTTGGCCACGAATCCCGCCGCGCGTTCGAGCGCATAGGCGGTATCAAGCAGATCGGCCTCCTGCCAGGGCCGTCCGATCAGTTGCAGCCCCAGCGGCAGGCCCTGCCGGTCGAGCCCC